>JAVHRG010000017.1:0-6763 GCA_036171535.1 Sulfurospirillum sp.
ACAGACTTACATAAGCTTTATAGCAGTAAAAGTTATATTCTCTATGAGGGGAAAAATGTTCCTTTGAATCTAGAAAACTAAAGAACTTAAAATGACGAAAAAATGTAAAAAAGTGAGTTATGAAGTACAATGATTTTAAATCTAGAAACAATAAATTTAATAGGATTTCAGAGTATAAATGCCTCTGCTAATGCTCCTGAATTGGTTGTTGGCATTGCAAAATTGTTTGCTGTGTATGTGTTATATGCTCTCCCATTTTTATCATACTTCTTTGGAGATGCAATTCAAAAAGAATCGGAGCATTTTTAATATCGTTAAACGTTGTACTTGCTTGAAACAAATAAGACCTGTATTCATGGGTTTCTTGATAGCCCCTAAAAAGCTCATCCAAAAGTAATATAAAAGACAAAAATAAGCTCTACGCGTTTCTAACATGTTACAATTCAAGATTATTGAACCTTGTTCACGCTAAAGGAATCTAATGCAAAAGATTTATCTTGCTGGCCCTGAAGTTTTTTTACCCAATGCGCTTGATGTTGGTAACGACCATAAACGTCTGTGTAAGCGCTATGGTTACGAAGGAATTTTTCCACTTGACAACACAATTTCAGGGAATAACCCTAAAGAGGTAGCAGAAGCAATTCGACATGCCAATCAAGCAATGATACGCACGTGTGACATCGTCATCGCCAATCTCTCTCCTTTTCGTGGTCCAGAGCCAGACAGTGGCACTGTTTGGGAAGTAGGCTATGCCCAAGGTTTAGGAAAAAGTGTTTTTGCCTATTCAACAGACCTTCGTACACTTAAAGAGAAAACACAATCGATCCTCAACTTAGGGGATGCCAATTGTGATGCTTTGGGTATGGCAATTGAAGATTTTGGATTGACCCATAATCTGATGTTTTCCCATATCGTGATTGCAAATAGCTTTGAAGCATCTCTTCAATACCTTACACTGAACATTTTATAAATATTTAATCCAACCTAAAAAAAATAGTTAGTTGGTGCTTTGTCTTGGTTGTTAAAGCTTGCTGGAATAGAGTAACTAAGAGATAATTATTATCTTTTAACTTTATTATCAAGAAAGGTGCAAAAATGACATATTCAAGACCTACCTATAAATCTCGTTATGAGAACTTCATCGGCGGCGAGTGGGTTGCTCCACTCAGTGGTGAATATTTTGACAATCTCTCTCCCGTAGATGGTGAATTTTTAACGAAAATTCCTCGTTCTTCTGCTGCGGATGTCGATGCAGCTGTCGCAGCTGGCGTTAAAGCGTTTGAAACCTATAAACATACTACCGTTATTGAACGAAGCACATTACTCAACAAAATTGCAGATGCTATCGAAGCCAATTTAGAAGCAATTGCTATTGCAGAAACACTGGACAATGGTAAAGCAATTCGCGAAACTTTAAATGCGGATGTTCCTTTGGTCGTTGATCATTTTAGATACTTTGCTTCTGTTATTCGAGCAGAATCAGGTACTGTTTCAGATTTGGATGAAAATACTATCTCTCAAGAGATTCATGAACCACTCGGTGTTGTCGCGCAAATTATTCCATGGAACTTTCCATTGTTGATGGCTGCATGGAAAATAGCACCTGCGATTGCCGCAGGAAACTGCGTTGTTTTAAAACCAGCGAGTGCAACACCTATGTCTATTTTAATTTTAATGGAAACCATTCAAAATATCTTACCAAAAGGTGTTGTTAACATCATCAATGGTGCAGGTGGCAAGATCGGTAAGCACTTAGCAACCCACCCAGACATCAAAAAAGTAGGCTTTACAGGTGAAACGACTACGGGTCAGCTTATCATGCAGTACGCTACTGAAAACATCATCCCTTCTACACTCGAACTGGGTGGTAAATCACCAAACGTTTTCTTTGAATCCATTATGGCAAAAGACGATGAATTTTTTGACAAAGCAATCGAAGGATTGGTACTCTTTGCCTTTAACAGTGGCGAAGTCTGCACATGCCCATCACGTGCGCTTATTCAAGAATCCATCTATGAACCGTTTATGAAACGTGTTTTAGAGCGTGTTAAAGCGATCACCCAAGAAAACCCACTTGACCCAACCACGAAAATGGGAGCACAAGCTTCTGTCAATCAAAAAGAGAAAATCTTAGATTATATTCGCATTGGTAAAGAAGAGGGAGCTGAGTGCCTCATCGGTGGCGAAGAGTACAAAAACAAAACCTTCCCAAAAGGTAACTACATCAAACCGACCATCTTCAAAGGTCACAACAAAATGCGCATCTTCCAAGAAGAGATTTTTGGACCTGTTTTATGTGTAACAACTTTTAAAGATGAAGCAGAAGCACTTGCCATTGCCAATGACACGATTTATGGTCTAGGTTCAGGTGTTTGGTCAAGAGATGCACATCAAATTCACAGTATGTCACGTGGTATTGAAGCGGGACGTGTGTGGGTTAACTGCTACCATCTCTACCCATCTCATGCATCGTTTGGTGGTTATAAAAAATCAGGTATTGGTCGAGAGACACATATGATGATGCTCAACGCTTATAGACACACCAAAAATATTTTGACGTCATTCAATAAAAATAAACTCGGATTTTTCTAAACCGCACGAACGCATGGGCATAAAAACCCATGCACTTTTTTTAAAAGGAGCTTTCATGACCATTCATCGTCTTACTGCAACCTCTGAAGCCCTTAAAGTTATCGAAATGCTCAAAAATGAATACGGCGAACTCGTTTTCAACCAAAGTGGCGGCTGTTGCGATGGTACAGCACCCATGTGTTATGAAAAAAAAGACTTTCATGTTCCCTCACGCAATATCAAAATGGGTGAAGTTGGAGGATGTGAGTTTTTCATCGATAAAGACCAATTTGAATACTTTCGTTATTCTCAAATTGTCTTAGATGTCAAAGAAGAAAAAGCCGCTTTTGGAAACTCTTTTTCGCTGGAAATTGATGAAGGGTATCAGTTTATCACACGTTCGCGTATCTTTAGTGATGAAGAAAATAGGCTTTTAGCAGAACAAGAGAAGTGAGGTTTTCACCTCTCTTTATTGTTAGAGTTTTTCTTGAAAAGCAATCGCAGTAACATTGAGATTATTGAGTGTAATGATGGTGAGTTGATCCTCTTTTTTGGGAAAATATGCCACATCTTTTTCATTCTCTAAAAGTCCAATGGCATAAGAGTACTTCTTAAATTTTGGCATCATAAATAGACTCATCACCATACTTGGAACCGCCGTTGCATCCATAAAATAAAGCGCATTATTCTCCGTTAAATAGTTTGGATTTGCTTCCAAAAAGGTTTTTAGCACATCCCCTTGAGCTTTCGTATACGCGATGATAATCTGCTTGGTTTGAGGGGTAATGTTCACCGTTTTTTCAAACTGATCTTTGATAATAGGCGCTTGTATCGTAGCACCTTCTTGCAGAGTATCAGCAAACAGTCCGAACGGTAGAAGGAGCATTGCTGCAAAAAGAAGTTTTTTCATAGAATTCCTTTGTTAATAATAATTATCTGATTGTATCTTTTCAAAGTAAATAGCAGATTAATAAAAATTGATCAATTCTCTTTGTAAAGTTCCCAAAAAGCATGCTATACTTTTTCATCCTAGATTCTTTACATGTAAAAGGAAAATTTCATGAAAATCGCTGTTATTACGCCACTTTTTTCGCGCTCACCTGAGCTGATGCAAGCACTTAGTACCACTTTCTCTGATGTCAAACATAACGCCGATAATACCTTGAAAACAAAAGCTGATTTAATCGCTTTTTTGCATGATATCGATGGAGCGATTGTCGGTCGAGAAGAGATAGACGATGAGATACTAAGCGCTTGTCCAAAGCTAAAAATTCTCTCTCGTTATGGGGTAGGACTGGATAATTTAGACCTTGAGGCAATGAAAAAAAGGGGCGTAAAACTTGGATGGAGTGGCGGTACCAACAGCAATTCGGTTGCTGAAGTCACGCTCAGCCTTATGCTCTCACTCATTCGAAACGTGCATGTTGCCACAACGCTTTTAAAACAACATGTATGGAAAGTCAATGGAGGGAGCGAACTCACAGGAAAGACCATTGGGCTATTTGGCTTTGGCAACATTGCGAAGCGCTTGGTAGAACTTTTAGTCCCTTTTCACTGCACTGTTTTAGTCTATAACCGTACTCAAGATGAAGCAGAAGCCCAAAAATATGGCATCACCTTTGCCAGTAAAGCACGTATCTTGGAAGAAGCGGACATCATCTCTATTCATTTGCCCCTCACGCCTGAGAGTAAAAATCTCTTCTCAACAGCTGAGTTTAAAGCAATGAAAAAGAGCGCTTTCATCATCAACACAGCACGTGGTGGAATCATTGATGAAGAGGCCCTCAAAGTGGCACTCAAAAGCGGTGAAATCGCTGGCGCTGGATTAGAAGCTTTTTTGGTTGAGCCAACCCAAGACTGGGAGCTTATTGATCTTCCTAATCTTGTCTGTACACCCCATCTTGGAGGCAACTCAAAAGAGAGCATTTTAGCGATGGGTTACAGTTGCATTGAGCATCTTAAAACTTATTTTGCACATTAATTGTCACCAAAATTTTATTATTTTTAGGTACAATGAAACCGATTTTACGCTGATAGGGAAGTTATGGAAGAGTCATCATTTAGTCTCGTTGAAAGAACAATTGAAAAATTTTTTGAAAATTTTGAGCCAAAAAAGTACTTATATTTGGATGTCTTATACCGTTTTGAAGAAGAAGATATTGAAGAGATTCTCACCAATTTACGCAATTGTAAATTACCTAAAAAATACCATTCCTACAAAGATATTTTGCATGAACAGATTGGTAACCAACTCTCTTTAACCAACAATGACCTCTTTTTATACACCGAAGATGTTATTTATGTCAAACGATTTTTCCAAGTAGATACGCCCGCCGATGGACCTGATAGAAGGGCTTGTGGCATATCTCCTGAGATGTTACAGGAGTATAAAAAACGTTTTTTTCCAAACGATGAGTATAAAGTGCGCATGTTAGAACTTCTCGCTTTTGCACTTGATAGTACGCTTAATATTAAAAAAATAAATCCATCGGAATTTCGTGCCCTTTTTATCCCTGTGTTTGTCAACATCTCCGACATTGTTGTAATTGAGTCCAGTGAACTTGATAATTTACGGGAAATTCGGGGACTTAGTTACTTTTTATTGCGTGAAATGTTTGAAAAAATGATGCTTAGTATCGCCGAAATTATTTTATTTCACTTTTCAAACCAAGAGAAAAAAGCTATTGAATTTCTAAGTCACTATGGTATTCATGAAACCATCGACGTGAAAGGTAATCATTACAAACCAAACCCTATTCTAGATGAGAGTAACCGAGCATGGAACATGACAACCATTCGCTCTACGATGATTCAGCACAAAAAATCCAAGCAAACACTTTACGATAAACGAAACGATATTATCGCCATTAAAAAGAAACTCACGACCTACCGAAATGAGCACAAAGAGCTTACAAAGCAAATTTATAAAGAACATAAAGAATTTGAAAAGGTAGAAGAGAAGTTAGATCATATCCATCAAACGCTTGATAGACTCGAATATACCGACGCTAAAGAGGTAAAATTTTTAGAAAATGGCGAAGAAAAACTGTATGAGCGTAAACCTTTAATCACACATCTTTTCAAAAGTGAAGATCTACTGTTAAACCAAAAAACCCAACTTCATAAATTAACCAAAGAGCTAGAAATTGCTCTTTCAAACAAACAAAAAGAGATCTACGTATGGGAAAAGAAACTGGCAGAAAGCGAAACTGCTTTTAAAAGTCTTGAATCGCATGGACACCCTATAGATTCACAATATGAGAGGATTCAACGAGCCCTCGCTAAAACCCTCTCACAGAGGTAATGCTCAAACAGAGAGCTTTTGCTTGATTTTCTCAAAAGCCTCTTCATCGATCTCGCCGCGTGCAAAACGCTTACGGGCGATTTCTAACGCTTCGTCTTCCTTTTCATGATGGTGACACGATGATTTACCGCCTCGCATCATCATGAAAAACACTAAAATCATTATCGGAAATACAATCATCCAGGGCATAAAAACCCCGTGTCCCATCCATTCATATCCATACATTGCGTCTCCTTTGAATCAAGTTATCCTATTGTAATCCTTTTGTGTGAACAACATATTAACTCTTTCAATTTTTTCAAAGAGTTATCCAACTATAATATCCTACCCCATAGGATAGGATACATCATGTTGCAACATCTTTCACACGAAGATATACTCAAACGCCTTAAAAGAGCCGATGGACATCTCAAAAGTATTATGACTATGATCGAAAAAGAGCGTAATTGCTCTGAAATAGCTCAACAACTCTATGCCGTAGAAAAAGCTATCTCCAATGCTAAAAAATTACTCATACATGACCACATCGACCATTGCCTCGATAGTGCTGCAAAAGACGGTTCACTCAGTTCGGATGAAGTGATCCAAGAATTTAAACAAATTACAAAATACTTATAACAAGGTAACAAATGACAGATATCGCCTCAATCATTCAAAGCAGTTCAGGTAACGCATGGCTCTTTCTTCCCAGTGCAATTTTGCTTGGCGCACTGCATGGACTAGAGCCAGGTCACTCCAAAACAATGATGGCGGCGTTTATTATCGCGATTAAAGGAACGGTGAAACAGTCTATTATGCTCGGACTTGCTGCGACACTTTCACATACTGCGGTAGTTTGGGCTATCGCGCTTTTGGGTATGCATTTTGGTGCACGTTTTGCAACCGAAG
>JAVHRG010000018.1:0-6666 GCA_036171535.1 Sulfurospirillum sp.
ATTTTGTCCGTGCACTATCCAACTCAGTTTCAATTTCTTGTTTGTATGTTTCTAGTGTACTCATACTGCTCTCTCCTATATTCTTTGAGATAACGCGCTATTTAAACTATTCAGTTTTTTTCTCTATGTATTTAGCTCCGTCATTAACTTTATCCTTGCTCCACTCAGCACCATTTGCGGTATCTTTTTTGACACCATGCCATGTCTCACAACCACTTGCCATGAGTACGATGACCAAAAGCATTATAAATGTTAGACTCTTTTTCATTGGATATCCTTTTGATTTCGCTGATGTTATCAGGAGTTTTTTTGTATAAGGGCGAAGTAAGTCCCAACTTTTTTTACTTTTTACTGAAAAGATAAATGCCCACAATAAAACTGACAGCACCAAAAATATAATACGTCATGACTTTATCGGTATCGGAACCTGTTACCGCTTGGGTTATTTGTGAACCAAGAGAACCAGATAACTGAAATCCCCATACTGCAAAACCAATTCCTACGACGGCTAGGACAAGACCAATAATTTTACGCGTAGATCCTAAAGTTGTTTGCATCTTAAACTCCTGCATTGAAAGAGCTGAAATGTTTAGGCATTGCAGACAACTACACTATACATCAATATTTATTGTTTAGAATCATCAATATTTTAATTGAATATACCCCAATGGGCAACTGCGGAGTTTAGGGATAAAAGGAGATAAAGGTAAGGGGTTATTTTGTGAGATTAATACCCATCGACCTAACTTAAATTTTCGATATTTTACCTTTACATGTAAAAGGTAGATAAAAGAGATAGGCTTATGCTATCCCTTTTACCAATGTTTCGATGTGCTCGATGATCTTGTAATGGCGTGCTTTTCGCTCTTCCAAGAAGGCTACTTTTTCCTCTTTAATCGCTGTAAACTGGCTGATCAAGCGGTCATAATCTTTATTGAGAAATGTGTTTCGGGTGTTCATCATATTTTCAAGCTCATAGAGATGGAATGAGGTTCGAAGGCGCTCTTTAATCTCATCGAGTTTTGGGGTGTAAAGTGAAAATTTTGTTGGATTTTCCTCATAGAGTTTAGCTGACTTTTCAATCTTGTTTTCTAAAAACGCCACACACACTTCGGTTGCATTTTGATAGTTAAAACTCACCGCACTGGAAAGATGGTTAAACTCAGAGCTGATCTTTGCATACGAACTGGCAATTTCATCGTTAAATGGCTTTAATATGCTCTCATACGCTTTAGAGGCAAAACGGCGCATATTGGCAAATTCGATGTCGGAGTGAAGCTCTTCACTCTTGCGAATCACCTCATAAGGTGTTTGCCATTTTAAAATACCCTGCTCTAAAGAGCGATAGACCAAACGGTTTTTATCGTTCACTTCATTTTGAATCGAGCCTAGATTTTTCACGTATTGTTTGAACATTTTGCCGATAAGATTTTCTTCGTAAAAAAGGCTTTTATAGATGAGATCAGAGTTGATTTTAGGCGCTTGATACTCAAACGGTAGGTACGTTTGCTGTTTGCTAAACAATCCTGCTTTTTGCACTTCATAACGCACTTGTTTAACCGTGGTTATCTGATTGTAAATGGCATCGGCAATGGTTTCGATGATCTGCTCAATGCGCATAAACGCACTTTTAAGATCGTGCGAGAATTTGCCTTTAAGTTCTGTAAATAAACCTTTCGCTTCCACTTCAAAACGGACAATTTCACCTAAAAGCTCATCGTAAATGCAGAGGAAAAGCTGATGTTGCGCGATCAATTTTGCCGTGATTTCCTTGATCTCTTTGGTGATCGCAAACTCTTTGGATTGCGTTGATTTGGGTTGAATCTCATTGCGAATAAAATCCAAGACTTTATCGATGTTGGACTCTTCCAAAAGTTTTAGATTCGCCCCCAAATCACTTTGTAAGATCGAATCCAGTGTCGTTTGATACGCTTTAAAATCCTGCTCGATGTGTGTAAAGTCAAGCTTCTCTCCACCGTTTTCAAGCTTTACATGTAAATCGTGCATAAACGTTTCTAATGTCTCTTCCATCATCACTTTTTTGTCGTGACTGCGAGACTCTAATGCTTGGCGTGCAGAGATAGGAATGACGTCGCTAAAGAACTCTTTAAACGCTGTTTTAACATAATTGGTCGTCTCTTCGATTTGGCTTTGTGAAAATTTATCTTTTTGGTTCAAAACACACAGTGACTTATTTTGATACTTACCAAGATACTCTTCCAAGACTTGAAGCTCGCTCATTTTTCCTGCATTGTCGATGAGGGTCAGCCAGATAATGCCATCGACTTCTTTGAGCACTTTCTCGGTCGTTTGCGTGTCAGTTGCTGCTTGCGAGTTAAGGCCTGGGGTGTCGACAAACACAACATCTTTGAGAATATTGAGTGGTGCATACAGTACAAGGTATGCAATATCTTCGACATGTTCTCTCTGATCTGTAAAATGCGCAATAGTGTTGATGTCATGGTACTCATCACGTCCATCTTTGTAACGCACACGAATTTTAAACTCTTCACCATAACGGATGTAATTTACTTTTGAAGTGACAGGTGTGATACCTGTTGGCAGAATACTTTTGGCTAAAAGCGCGTTGAGAAACGTGGATTTTCCACTGGAAAATTGCCCTGTAATGGCAACTTTCATCGGCTCTTCGGAGCGCATTTGAAGGCGATCTAACGCTTTTTTGAGTTGAATGGAAGGAAGTTGTTGCTCTTCAAGTAACACATATTGTACTTTTTTAAGTGCCCCTAAAAGCGTTGCATCAAAGGTAGGAACAGCTTTTAAAAAATGCTCCTTATAGGAAGTAACAAAACTTTCTATCAGACTCATTTTGACTCCTTTGGTGCACTCAAATCATTTAAGACAATGCCCATGACACGCTCTTTTTCTTTAATTTCCATACTACGGGCTTCACGGTTAAGTGTTTGATCTTTCATCTGGTGCATCGCACGTTCAATCAATGCTTCTTCAGCACCAAAATGCTCTTCAATCGCACGAGCAGGTGCTTCACAGAGACTTACAAACGAGCCTAAAAGCTCATGGTTTACTTTGTGAAGTTTATCCTCTAGCATCTCTTTAATGTGTGAGAATTCTGTTCCAAAAATCGCCTCAAGGGTTATGGAAAGTGCACTGAGATCATTTTTACCATACTTTTTGATCGCATCATTAGCCCCCGCTATAACAACGGTGCTGTTCTTAAAAATCTGTAGTGAACCTAGATGCTCTTCACAAAAGGCTTTTGCATCAAACATAGGTGCTGCGCCTTCCATTTTAAACTCACCGTATTTTGCATCCATGTATTCTAGTGAACTTTGCATTTTCTTTTGAAATTCATAGCGATAATCGCGTACTAAATCAACCATACCATCTTTAATAGCGGTCTCTATAATGGAGCCTATCCGCTCTTCTTTGGGCGCTCTTCTGTTTTTACTAAACTCATACGTCACATCATCTGTGATACGACGTTTGACTACATTTTGCAAAGTATCAAGGCGATTGTACGCAAATTTTTGAAGGGTACCAAAGTAGTGTTGCATCTCCTCTTTACTTTGTGCCACACTGGTTTTAATCTGCTCTAAAAAGCTTGCCATCACCATTTTTTCTTCTTGGTGTTTGGAGTAGGCTTGTTCGATCTCTTCATTCGAGATACTTAAGTAATGAAGCTCCTGCTCAAAGGCACTCATCGACTCTGAGATAACGGATTCGATCTCTTTGCGATTGGAGGAGATAATCAAATTGGCTTTTTGACTATTGCTTCCAAAAAGTACATCTTCAAGATACCCCTCAACCAGAGGTAAACCTGTACGCTCCATATCGTATCCAAGAGCAAGTGCTTCTTCTCCTTGCCCTAATTTATGCATAAGGGCAAGTTTACCCGCAATCGGTATAAAGACGATTTTAGCGATCACTTCATCCAATTTTGCGCCCTTATTTTGCTCTTTGAGTCTTTCTTCAATACTACGCTTGGTATACTCTATAACCTCTTGGAGTTCTTTCTCTTTAATCGCATCAATGCGTGTAATCACAATAAGTAACTGTGCCACATTACGGTATAAAAGTGCATCAATGATGAAGTCGATATCTTTTTGGGTCGCCGCTTGTGCTGCGTTCATCAAATGGATCATCAAATCACATTCGCTTAGGTATTCAAGGGTAATCTCTTCGCGTTGAACCACAGGGTCATCAAGACCAGGAGTATCGACAATTTGAACACCATCTTGGACAAATTTCAAATCGGTGTAAAGCTCAACACTTTTGACTAAATTGCATTTTTTATCGGAGTGTTTTGCAGAAGTGTAAAGCGCCAAATCTTCTACAGAGATGGATGCACTCTCACCTTTTGCTGTGACGAACGTGTTAAACGTTTCACCAAAATGCGCTTTGCTCTCTTTGACAAAGATTTCTAAACTTTTAAGACTTGATGCACCTTCTTCGATCTTACTCCACTCTTTAGCGTTCCAAAAGTTGACAATGGCATAAGGATTTTTGGCGTATTTAATGAGTGTTAGATTTGCCGTCTCAGGTACAACCGAAGTACCCAATACCTCTTGTCCTAAAAGCGCGTTAAGCATGGTAGATTTGCCCGCATTCATAACGCCTGTTATGCCAATAGAGAAACGTTGGTTTTCAAGTCGTTCAGGTATGGCACTTAAACGTTCATGTAAACGTGGAGTTTCAACTGCCTGTTTAAGATTTTCAATTGCTGTGAGGAGAAGATTGAGTTCGGTTTTGTAGTAGTTTTCTTGTGTCGTTGCACGCTTTACATGTAAAGCGCTCACTTCGATTTTTTTCTCTTCAATCAGAGATAAAATACTACTTAAAGAGCGAACAGCATCATAGGAGATAATTCCTTCTTTTTTCAAAAGCTCTAAGCGCTTTGTAATAGCATGGTTGACGCGTATATTACCCAAAGCAACCAGATAACCCAGCAGTTGTGATTGAGCATCTTGAATATTTTCTTTACTAAATACTGATAGTTGGAACAGCGTGTTTAAAACAGTTTTGGGTTCTTCTAAGCGTACCATATTGGCAAAATTCTGAGGACTTGTTATCAGCAGAATAGCAACACTATCGCAAAAATTATCAAAAAAGGCTAATCTGTATTGATCGAGCGCAGTGGTATGTTTTTCATCGAAAACAACTTCTTGGTTTAACCTCTCACCCCAAATGAGTAAGAAAAAATCATTGATGATATGCATGAGATACTATCTTTAAAGTTTTTTTGATTATATCAGTATTTCTTATAAGAGAAACAAAATTGTGAGACTAAATGTCAAGATTAAGGCAAGGGATAAGACAAAGTATCTTATCCCTTTAAAGAAGGCAAACTTTTATTTGAGAGCGACGAGTTTTCGTCTCATATAAGCAATTTTTGATTGAAGTGGTAAGTGTTTTGGACAGTTGTCTTCGCACGCAACGAGACTCATACATCCAAAGATTCCATCATCATCACCGACAAGCTCATAGAAGTCTTCATCAGTTCTCTCATCGTGTGGATCCATTGCAAAACGTGCAACACGGTTCAAACCAACGGCACCAATAAAGTTTGGTCTCATCAATTTTGTACCACATGCCGCTACACAGATACCGCACTCAATACAACGATCAAGCTCAAAGGTCTCATCAGCCAATTTTGGCTCCATAGGCGCTTCAAGTTTTGAAATATCGGGTTTGTGGTTGGTATGAATCCAACTTTCAACTCTCTTGCTCATTCCGTTCATCCAGTTACCAGTATCAACAGAAAGATCTTTCAGTAACTTAAATGCAGGCATTGGCATCAATTGAATAACACCGCCTGGGAAATTTTTTGTCAATGTTCTACATGCAAGGGCAGGTTTACCATTAACCATCATACCACAACTTCCGCAGATACCTGCACGGCATACAAAGTCAAAAGAAAGGTCAGCATCCATTGTTTCGCGAATTTTACTCAACGCAATAAACAGAGTCATACCATCGGTTTCTTCAAGTTTGTACTCTGCAAAATGCGCTTTTGAAAGTTTTGATTGTGGGTTATATTTCATAGCCCTTATGGTAATAGTTCTACTCATTTTGCATCTCCAAATCTCTCATTTTTAGCTTTATAGTATGGTTGAAGCTCAAATGGCATAAGCGTATCTTGAATAACATATCTGTCTTTGCCTGCTGCTTCCATCTCTTCACGAAGTTTATCCACTTCTTCTTGGCGTTTAAGGCTTAACTCATTTTCAATAATCATGCCTTTTGCACCGTAACCACGGAATGCTGGTGGCATTTCCATTTTCATAATATCTAAGTCTTCATAAGTAACCGTTGGAAGGGTAGCGCCCTCTTTCCAAGAAGTAAGAGTACGTTTCAACCAATTTGCATCATCACGTTTTAAGAAATCTTCGCGGTAATGTGCGCCACGACTCTCTGTTCTATCTTTTGCACCAGAAGCGACACACAATGCCAATTTAAGCATCATAGGAACACGATACGCTTCTTCAAGCTCTGGATTAGCAGATGTCGTTTTAGACTTAATGGTAACATCATGAGATTTTTTGAGAAGTTCTTCAAGCTCGGTAACCGCTTCTGAAAGACCTTTGCCATCACGGAAAATTGCAACTTTTTCCCACATAATATCTCTCATTCTGTTTTTGATTTCAAAGATATTAAATTTACCTTTGTTTGTCAATAAATGATCAATAA
>JAVHRG010000019.1:0-6657 GCA_036171535.1 Sulfurospirillum sp.
GGTAAAAATTTGCGCCATATTGCCATAAATGGCGTCCACATTGGTATGATTTTCAGCATACGCTTTGAGTACCTCTTGAACAGGTTTTTTATACCCTGCTCCCACAGCAATTTTAAGATCGTCTGCAATCAGTTGGCTTAACAAAGCCATACAGACGCCTATCACCATCTTTTTCATTCTGTGACCTTAGATCAATTTTTGAAGAATCGGCGTAAAGGCTTTGGTTCCTATACTCACACTATCGCCTACACGTAAATCCTTAGCTTCTCCACCATCAAGAACCACTTCGACAATCTGTTGTCCAATAGAGACAATGGCAACGTAAATCACATCGACTTTGACAATGTCCAACAACTCACCTTCAAACGAAAATTTCTGACTGCCTTGCGTGCGAAGCAACACACTTTTGGCATCACCGTCTTGTATGACGTGACCTTGTGAGAGGACAATCACACGAGAACTTAGTCGATACATTTCACTCGGATCATGACTCACCATGATCGTTGTGGTACCAAAGGCTTTATGAAGTGTTAAAATTTCATGTTGAAGTTTTGTGCGCATGGAAGGGTCCAGTGCAGAAAGAGGCTCATCCATTAAAAGTAATTTGGGTCTGTTCATCATCGCACGACACAAACTTACACGCTGTTTTTGTCCCCCAGAAAGCGTAGCAGGTCTGCGATTGCCAAGCTCGCTAAGCTCTGTCATACTTAAAAGCTGATCGGCTAAAGCTTGATCTTTACGCACGAAGAGAAGATTTTCGAGGACACTCATATTGGGGAAAAGAGCATAATCTTGAAAGACAAAACCGATACCCCTTTTTTGCGGAGGTAGGCAATGTGCTTCATCAAGCCATACTTCATCATCGACTTTTATCTGACCTTTGGCACGCTCTAAACCCGCTAAAATACGCAGAAGTGTTGTTTTACCACTACCGCTTTGACCTGAAAGTGCGACAAAATTCTGTTTTTCAATTGCAAGCTTTACATGTAAATCCATCTTACCCATCGAGCCTAAAAGTTCTTTTTGGACATCAATCTCAATCATGCAATCCCTCCCAAACGGCGATTCTGATTGCGGTTAAAAATGTACACCAAAAGCAGAACCAAAAAACTGATCATCACCATAATACCACTGTAAATATGAGCACTGGTATAATCCATAATTTCGACTAACTCATACACTGCAACTGAAGCCGTTTTTGTCTGGTTAGGGATACTCCCACCCACCATCAAAACGACACCAAATTCACCCACCGTGTGCGCAAATGTGATGACAATAGCGGTCATCAAAGAGGGTTTGATATTGGGCATCGCCACGCAGAACAGTGTTTTAATTTTGCTTTTTCCTGCAATGTAGGAAGCTTCAAGCATATTTTTTGGCAGTGTTTCAAAACCACTTTGAAGCGGGTGTACCATAAAAGGAAGTGAATAAAAACAACTTGCCACGACTAACCCTGAGAAGTTAAACACCAACTTTATTCCTAATACATCTTGAAAAAATCGCCCGATAGGAGAATGAAACGAGAGCGCATAAAGAATGTAAAAACCCAAAACAGAAGGGGGCAAAACAATGGGAAGTGCCGTAATAGATTCAAAAATAGGCTTAAAACGAGATTTGCTCTGCGATAAATTCCAGGCCAAAAAAAGTGAAACAAAAAAAAGAATTGCGGTAGTAATGGAAGCAAGTTTAAACGAGATCAAAAAGGGAGTAAACTCCAGTGCCATCAGTTTTTCAAACACCTTCTACCTCCATGACGAAAAGTTCACTTGCCTTCATCAGCAAAGTGACATCATCACCCACTTGGAGATTCATGCGCATTGAAGAGCTTAAAGTCAGAAAACTTTGCACCTCACTTCCTTTTACATGTAAAAGAATATTGCTCAAGAGTTTTCCATTTTCGATACTCACAATCTTAGCTGGAAGCTGATTGGAATAACTGAGCTCCCCGCTAAGATTTTTGGCAATTGCCACATGCGAAGGCTTTACGCCAAGGGTTACATGACTCTTTACATGTAAACCCTTTGGCAAATCAAGCCCCATCATTTTAAGCGTGCTTCCCTCATAATCAAAGGTGATAATATGAAGATTCTGCTCACCTTCAATCTGGGTAACAACGGCACGCAGTCTATTCATTGACGACATATCCATAATTTTTAAAGATTGCTTTCGCTTTAGCACTGAGTACAAAGTCGTAAAATGCTTTAGCTTCTGCATTTTTTTCTGCTTGTTTCAAAAGAACGATACCCTGAGCGATTGGTTTGTAAAGTTTTGGATCAACATCAACCCATTGAACGCCTTTTTTATACTCTTTCATTTTGTCACTGTAAAAAGCAGAAGCATTGACGAAACCGACATCAGCCGCAGTCAAAGAAAACTGTAACGCTTGTCCGATACTATCGCCTTGAACCAATTTTGGTTCAACTTTGTCTAAAATATTTGCATTTTTAAACGCTTCCATACTCGCTGTTCCATATGGCGCTGTTTTTGGATTTGCAATAGCAACTTTCTCCACTTTTGGATCCGCAATCACTGCAATACCTTTACTTAAATCAAGCCCTTTAGTGCTAACCATTGCTAAAGCACCACTTGCATAAACGACAGGTTTAGTCACTGCAATACCATCTTCATACAAACTCTCAGGAAATTTCATATCGGCACTTAAGAAAATGTCAAATGGCGCACCACTTTTAATTTGCGTTGTAAATTTACCACTCGCACCTAAAATCGTATTGACTTTTGTATTTGGGTTTGTTTTGGCAAACTCCGTTTTAAGTGACTCAACTGCATCGCTTAAATTAGCGGCAACCGCAACACTAATCTCTCCTGCAAGCAAACTTGCACTTAAAATTACACTTGCTAAAAATAGCTTTAACATCTAAACTCCTTAGTAAGATTTTTATTATTTTCCAATTAAGATACTACTGGATTTAATGATGGCACAGACTCGTGATCCAACAGCAAGCCCTAAAGCTCTCACTGACTCAGCCGTAATCGTAGAAACAACCACATCATTTTGACCAATATCCACACTCACTTGCGCATTGACTTCACCCAGTTTAATGTCTGTGACCATTCCCACAAGTTTATTGCGAGCGCTGGTAGCAACACTTAATTCATTGGAGATAAGCACTGATGAGGCCTTGATAATACCAACCACTTCATCCCCAATTTCTAGTCCCAACTCTTCAACGGCACTATTGGTAATATTGGATATAAGAATGACGCCACTTTTGAGGACAATACTTACCTCTGCATTGACTTTTGCCTGTTTAATCTCGCCGATTTTTCCCATCAGCTGATTACGTGCACTAATTTGCATAGCAATCCTTTGTATATGTTTTAAACTATTCATTTCAAAGTCGCCCATGGTTGAGAGCCGATTTAAAAACCTCTCATACTCTTTTTTTAAAACGGAATAATTGGCAACGACTTCTACTCCTAATGGCGTTAATGTTGTTCCACCACCACCACTACCGCCTGTAACACGTACGACTAAAGGATGATTGGAAAGGTTGTTCATCGTATCGACAGCTTCCCATGCAGCTTTATAACTGAGTCCTACTCGTTTAGCGGCACTGCTGATTGATCCTGTCTCGGCAATAGCTTCTAAGAGCTTAACCCTCTTTTCTAACAAGGCTGGTTTGTCAAAGCTCATCACACCAGAGGCAATCCCATCCATTTTTTTTCCTTATGTCTTTATAGTATATAACGATTAAACGAGTGTTCAAATATTTGAAACATTATAACGTTATTACCTTAATAGCTATAACGCTTTATGTTTATTTTTTCATCATTTAAAGCAAAGTGGCTATTTTAGCCATTTTAAAAGGTAATTTTTAAGAAACTTTATATAAAATGATCGGATAAATCCCTAAAAAAGAGCAGTATGACTCAAAAAATTTTATCGCTTTTCTGCGGCGCATGTATCATGACTTCATCCCTAAGTGCAGCTTATCTTGACAAAGAAACAGCTGATCGTATCAAACGTAATACCGATTCAATTATTGCAAAAGACCTTAATAGCAAACAACTTATTTTTGCCAAAGATGAGCAAAAGATTAACCAACCCGCTAGCTTAACCAAAATTATGACCGCAATGCTTGCGATTGAAAGTGGTAGAATGAACGATGTCGTCACGATTACACGCGAGATGATTCAAGTTGAACCTACCAAAGCAGGTCTTAGAGTTGGTGAAAGATTTTATCTGAGAGATCTCGTTAAAGCAGCGATGGTAATGTCAGCAAACGATGCGGCCATGAGCATCGGTGTTTATTTAGGCGATGGTGATGTTGATAAGTTTGTGGGGATGATGAATCGTAAAGCAAAAGCAATCGGTATGAAAAACACCAATTTTACCAACCCATGTGGTTTTGACAGTAGCAATTTTGGACACCACTACTCTACGGCACTGGATCTTTTAACACTTAGCGAATATGCCATTAAAAACAATTCATTTAACGATATGGCGAAACTCAAACGTCATGATTTTCAAGCCGTCAATACCAAGCGCAAATATGCCGCTTACACGCATAATAAACTCCTTAACAATTATAAATATGCGGTAGGAATTAAAACAGGTTATACACTCAAAGCAGGACCTTGTTTAATTGCGAGGGCTAAAAAAGACAATAAAGATATTTTAGTCGTTATGCTCAACTCGGAACACCGTTGGAACGATATTAAAACGATTTTTGAAGATATTCTCCCTGATCTGACCGAAACCAAAAGTAGTTCTCACAAAGTCATTACTCATTCTAAGAGCACTAAGAAAACGGCATCAACGAAACGTAAAGCACATAAAATAGTAGCGTAAGGCTTGTCAGAAGACAAGCCCTTTCGGTCTCTTCTCTATTTTGAAAAACCCTTCGCTCTCTCATACGATGCTTCCATCGCTTTGATAAAACTATCGCGCACACCACCCTCTTCTAATTTTGCATAACCAGCAGCCGTTGTTCCTGCTGGTGACATAACTTTATCTTTTAAGAGTGCAGGATGTTCTGTTTTAAGCACTTCGCCGACACCTTCAAAGAGTGTTGCAATATATTGGTACGTGATTTCTCTCTTCATTCCAAGATTAACCGCACCATCACTCAATGCTTCTGCGACGAGCGCAATCCATGCTGGAGCTGAACCTGAAAGACCTGTTGCAATGTCCAGTTCTTTTTCAGTCTCTAACCAAAAACAACGACCGATAGAGCTGAGTACATCCATTGCTTCGTCTTTTAAAGCAACGTCACCACATAATGATGTTGCAGATTTACGTACCAATGCTGCCATATTTGGCATAGAACGAATATAATGCTTTGCCATAATGCCCAATTTGAGTTTTTCCAAATTAATTCCAGCCATAATAGAGATAACACCTTCCGCAATTCCTTTGGTGTGCAGCGTTCCAAAGGATTGAGGTTTAATGGCAAGAATGACAAGATACCCTTCTAGGGAAGGAATTTCATTCACAATTTTGATGGTAGGATAGAGCGCTTGTAACTCTTTCACACGTGGGGGATACGCTTCTACCACGGTAATATCTTTTACATGTAAACCTTGAAGCATTGCTCCACCCATATTGCCAGCACCAATTAAAAGTAATTTCATTGACATTCCTATGCTAATTTTAAAGAATTATAGCGCATTATTGGTATCGCAATGCCTCAATAGGCTCCAAGTTTGCCGCTTTTCGGGCTGGGTAGAACCCGAAGAAGACACCAACACCTGTGGCTACCAAGAAAGAGATCATGATAGAATTTTGTGTAATCACCACGCTAATCGGAAAGAAATGTGCCACGGTATACGCACCTCCCACGCCAACACACACTCCAATAAAACAGCCGATGATGGAAATCATTAAAGCCTCAAGTAAGAACTGCACTAAAATATGATTTTGCTTCGCACCAATCGCGATGCGAATACCAATCTCACGTGTGCGTTCGGTGACGGAAACCAGCATAATATTCATGATGCCAATACCACCCACTAGCAACGAGATCGAAGCAATCGCAGCTAGCATCAATGACATCGCTTTGGTCGTCTCTTCGGCTGTATTGGCAAGAGCGGTGAGGTTACGAATCGTAAAGTCATCTTCGGCACTCTCACGCAGTTTATGGCGTTGACGCAAAAGCTGTGTCATTGCTTCTTCTGCTTGATCCATCGTCTCCTCAGAGCGACCTTGCACCATAATAAACCGTACGGTACCTTTAAATTGACTGCCAAACAGTTTCGTTTGCGCTGTAGTGATCGGAACCATTGCGGTATCATCTTGATCTCTTCCATCTAAGCTCTGTCCCTTTTTAGCCAGAACTCCCACCACAATATAAGGACTGTTTTTAATCCGAATCGTCTTTCCTACTGGCGATTCATCACCAAAAAGATTTTCCGCAACCGTTTTGCCCAAAACAACAACGCGAGTTGCTCCTCTTACATCCGAATCCATAAAAGAGTAACCACTTTCAATCGCCCAATCACGCACTTGAAAAAAAGAGGGTGTTGTCCCAGTGACTTGAGTATTCCAGTTTGCAGACTGATAAACCATTTGAGCAGAACCCGATGAAACAGGAGCTGTTGCGGCAATACTATCGATCTCTTCCATGGCTGTTGCATCCGATATAGTCAGCGTTTGCACTGCGCCACTTCCGATACGTACACCTCCCGATGTCATCG
>JAVHRG010000020.1:0-6568 GCA_036171535.1 Sulfurospirillum sp.
CGAATAAAATGGTACTTACTCATCGCACTAAACCGTGAAAGATGCGCTACGTCCATACTCTCTTCAGGATACATTTCTAAAAAATCTTTGATTGTTTCAAAAGGCTGTTGATGATTTTTAGACTGACGGTGAGCATAAAGACGTGGTAGTTCTTTTAAAAACATATCGCCACTTGTCCCATCTAAAAGCTTTGAAGCAACAAGAATCTCTCTATACTTACACACAATCACCTTTGCTTCATCAAGCGTATAACGTTCTAAAAACGATGTTTTAAGGCTCATCACTATCATGTCATACATACCAAAACTTCGGATGTCATGCATCTCATAAGGGTAAATAACAAAAGCACTTTGAGAGTCGTATATCGTCTCTGTTTGATTGACACGCAATGAGAGTTTGCCCTCAAGCACAACACCAATCGTATAACTTGAAATATGACAGTGTTTAGGATACGAAAAATAGACATGAGAAAGAGAGATAAACTCCAAATCTTCATGCGCTGTTTTGCAATAATAAACCGCTGATTTTGCCTGCATCATCGTTGTGTTCTAATCAAAAGGTAATCGATAGATATAAGAATATTTGACATATTTTTTCTTTACATGTAAAGAGATTTTATTGAGATTTTTGACTTAGTTTAATATCTTCGATCCAGTGAAAGCCTAAAAATCCTTTATGTTCAAAAACAATCACACGATCACCTTCTGTTATTTGATTATAGAGAGTATGTGTAATTTGCATTTTGTAGGGAGTATGTGAATTATTCCAGTCGTACAGTTGCATATAATAATATTGTCTCCCACGTTTTCCAGTTCTGATCTCTTTTTTATAAATTTTAGTGGGAATAGCATCGGCTAATGTTGTATCAAAAAAGAAGTTTACCTCTTTAACTTCAGCCAAAGAAGTTGTAAATATTCCAAAAAGTCCCGATGTGAGAAGCACCAATAAAAATGGCACAAACCGAGAACTTTTACGCAATAATACCCATGCTAAACAAAAGATACTTATAAACGTAATGGTCGTGATTTTAACACTTAAAGGTACAATATCAAAAGAGCTAACAAGCATCGAGCTGAAATGAAAATCTGCAAAAAGAATCATTGTCCCATTCATGACCAAAGCGACTATCAGAACATAAAAACCAAACGCTATATAATTAGTTCGCTCCCTATATAGCTTTTCATCAATCGTCTGTTTTGAGGGTAAATGTGTAATAGTGGTTTGCATCAAAGGCACAAGCGCTTTTGTAAAAGAATTTGCCAAAGGCTCATCTAAACTTTCGACCTCTTCTTCATATTTTAAGACCGATGTTACCACTAAACGACCATCAAAACACGTTATCTTAGTGATATCGAAATTGTGCTCGTCATAGCACCAAAAAATATCATAAAGCGATTTGCGAAATACCTCATTACGCTTCAACTCTTGGCATAACCATTCATCATCTGAGACAATATAAACCATCTCATCAAAACGCTTTTCGC
Organism: Sulfurospirillum sp.; assembly: GCA_036171535.1. GTDB lineage: Bacteria > Campylobacterota > Campylobacteria > Campylobacterales > Sulfurospirillaceae > Sulfurospirillum. The sequence goes on from JAVHRG010000020.1 coordinate 1,485, forward strand.
CTGTTTGACACTCGGCATTAAAGCCCAATGCTTTAAAAAAACGCTCGAATTTTCCTTCAAATTTTAAGCTAAAATCATAGCCATAAACGCCTTCTATCCATGTCGTAATTGAGGTTATTTTTTTAGTATGATTGGCTGTGTAAAAATAGTCCACACCATTTGTACGCCTACTTTGAAGCGATAAATTTTCTAAAAAATCATTCTGCCTTTTCGTGTATTTTTTATGTGTGGCATACCAAAAATAAAGACTACACATTAGCATAATTGCGCCAATACGCCAAAAAGGGTTATAAAGATAAACTACTGCATTTGTAAACAACAAAACGAGATAAAGCAGTGGAAAGACAAATATAAATCCCATCATTCCTACGGCACTCACAATAACTCCTTTTATAATTTTATGGATGCACTAAAGCTAAAAACTTACCCCAACTTCCATATCTTAAACCGTCTATTTTTAATCGTCGTAGCACTGAGTCCATCAAACGCTTTATCAACGTATTCACGAGCAATAGCGACGTATGAAAACTTCTCTAAAATGTCGATTTTACCGATAACACTCGCTTCGAGTCCTAAGTCTTTGGTGAGCGTTCCTAGTATGTCGCCTGCTCGCATTTTGTGCTTTTTACCTGCGTCGATGCAAAGCGTGATATACAGGGCTTTTTTGGGATTTGAAAGAGTTGGATTTAGATCACTGATGCTTTTACATGTAAAGGCAAAATTGGCTTCTGTGAGCTCTTCAAAGAAGCCCTCTTCGCGTGGCGTAACGAAGCTGACTGCCATGCCCTCTTTTTCCATGCGTCCTGTTCGTCCGATGCGATGGGTGTAGATTTCCATCGTTTGAGGTAGCTCGTAGTTGATGACCATCTCGACATCTTTGACGTCCAGCCCGCGTGAGGCAAGGTCGGTGGCAACGAGGATTTGCGCACTGCCGTTGGCAAAGAGAAGCAGGTGCTCGTCACGGTCAAGCTGTTCTAAATCGCCATGCAATGAGAGCGCGTCAAAGCCCTCATCTAACAGGTAGCCTTGAAGCTCTGCAACACCCACTTTGGTTTTGCAAAAGATAATGACCGACTTAGCATCGCTTTCCAGTAAAACACCTTTGAGCGCCGCTTCTTTTTCGCGTGGCTCTACGGTGTAGCACACTTGCGTGATATTCGGAGACGTGGTGGCTTCTTCTTCAATGCTGACATGTAAAGCGTCGGTTTGCACTTCGTTGCACATGTGCTCGATCTCTTTAGGGAATGTTGCGGAAAAAAGCAAGGTTTGTCGCTTTTGTGGCATTTGAGCGATGATTTTCTCGATGTCTTCGTAAAAACCCATGTCGAGCATGCGGTCGGCTTCATCGAGGACGAGTGTTTTGATGTGCTCAAAGTTGATAGTTTTTTCTTGCAAGTGTTGCAATAAACGCCCTGGTGTGCCGACAACAATGTGTGCGCCATGTTCTAGGTTGATGCACTGCGGTACAAAACGCGCACCACCACATAGGGTGACGATTTTGATGTTATGGGCAAAACGTGCTAAACGCCTTAGCTCTGCGCTGACTTGTTCAGCAAGCTCACGTGTGGGGCAAAGTACAACCGATTGGATGCGCATAGAGTTTACATGTAACGCCATCAAAAGCGGTATTCCAAACGCTGCTGTTTTTCCACTGCCTGTTTTGGCTTTGGCAACAAGGTCTTTACCCTCAAGTGCTAAAGGGATGCATACTTTTTGGATCGGTGTCATGGACACATAGCCCAAATCATTGAGATTTTGGAGCATTTTAGGCTCAGTAATAAACGCGTTAAACATGGAAACCTTTGCATAATTTTAAATAAAATTTATTCTTTCTAAGATGTCAAATCGTAGCATAATTTTAGCCTGTATACTCTTTCAACAACAAAAAAGTTATTTCATTTGGTATAATCTATTCTTTTAAAAAATTTATACTTTTTTTACCGTTCCTAAAAGGTGAAAAAGGTTCTATAAAAGGGTCCTATGCAACGTTATCCTAACTTTAAAAGTTCTATTGCGTCTCGTCTTTTTGGTGTTTTTGCATCCAAAGAGTTTCCAAGTCCAATACAACGCATCATTAATCAAACCTATGTTTCCATGATGAAGGTTGATCTGATGGAATTTGAAGAAGCTACTGCTTACAAAAGTTTAAATAAGCTATTTACCCGAAAGTTTAAAACCAGACGTCTTTTTAATATCAATAAAGAAACCGTCATCTCCCCATGCGATAGCCTTGTCAGTGCTTTTGGAATCATAGAAAATGCGTTAGCCCTTCAAATTAAAGGTTTTAGCTACAACATAAAAAAATTGTTGGGTGATTACATTTCAAAACAGGAGAAAGACCGCTTAGAGGGTGGTGCTTATGTTAATTTTTATCTCTCTCCTCGTGATTACCACCGTTACCATGCTCCAATAGATATGCGTGTTACAAAAGCGTTACATATTCCAGGTAAACTGTATCCTGTTAATTTTTGTTGGTTAAAAAAAGTACAGGGATTGTTTCTTGAAAATGAGCGTGTTGTGTTAGAATGTTATACGAAAGAAAACACCCTTTTTTACATGGTCTTTGTTGGTGCTTTAAATGTTGGAAAAATAACATTTACATTTGATAAAACCATCCAAACTAATGCCAAAGAAAGCCTTCAGCAATGCTATCTTTATGACAATCTTTCCCTTTCAAAAGGAGATGAGCTTGGTCATTTTGAGATGGGCTCAACCATTGTTATGCTTTTTGAAAAAGAATCTATCAATCTTGAACTTAGTGGTGTCACACACGTCCAATTTGGGCAACCTATAGGAGGATTAATCAATGGAGTTCATGCAAATAGCGCCGCTCAAACAGATGAGCCAGGAGATGACGCTTCTTTACATTGAAGATGATGCCCACGATAGAGAGACTGCAACAAATCTTTTTTCAGAGTTCTTCCGCACTATTATTGTAGGGGTTGATGGAGAAGATGGTGTCCATTTATATGAGCGCTATCACGGTACTATTGATCTGGTGATAACCAACATTACGATGCCTCGTATGAACGGCATAAAGATGATTCAGAGTATACGAAAAATTAATCCTGAAATTGCAGTTATCGTTCTCTCCTCGCCGCACCATGACACCCATTATTTCGCACAAACCATTGAAGTGGGAGTCGATGGCTATTTGCTTAAACCTCTGCAAACAGTGCAACTGAAACAAACACTGAGCAATGTCCTTGAAAAACTGCATTTGCGCTACGAAAACAAAAAAAATTCACTTTTACTCAAGCAGTATGAAAATATTACCAACGTCAGTTCCATCATCTCTAAAACCGATCCTAAGGGCGTCATTACTTTTGTCAATGACAAATTTTGCCAAATTTCAGGGTTCACCAAAGAAGAGCTTCTCGGTAAATCTCATAATGTTATTCGTCATCCTGATATGCCCAAAGCGGCCTTTCGAGAACTTTGGAGAACGATTAAGGATGAAAAACAAACTTGGCAAGGGATTGTCAAAAATCGTGCGAAAAATGGCGATACGTACTACGTTAAAACAACCGTCCAACCCATCTTAAACCCAGAAGGTGAGATTGAAGAGTATATCTCATTGCGTCACGACATTACCGCCATTATGAGCGATAAAAAACAGCTTTTTGACTTTTTAGAAGCTAACCGTCTCTCGGTTCTCATTTTAGTGCAAATCGAAGACTACCCTATTTTGGAAAAATTTTACGACAAAGCCAGTGTTGGAAAAATCGAAGATACTTTTGGCAGTGTGCTACTCTATCTTATGCCCAATCGTTGGGGATTTCAGCGCGTTTACAATCTTGAAAATGGGCTCTATGCCTTTGCCATCGATAGGCGAAGTTGCCGCGCTAATAAAGAAGAGATCCATGAAGTGTTAGAGCAGTTTCTTCTCAATGTCAAAGAGCACATCGTCAAGATCGATTCTATCGAATATGATATTTCCGTTATTTGTAGTTTTACCTATGGCATTTTTAAAGTTTTTGAAGATGCTAAAATCGGTATCGACCATGCCATTCTGAGTAAACAACCTATCGTCTATGCCGATGGACTCTCAGGCATTGAGTATGAAAATGCCCTAAAAAATATAGAGACAATTCATATAATCAAAACAGCGATTGATACGGGCAAAATCATCTCTTATTTTCAACCCATCATCAACAATACAACACAAAAAATTGAAAAATACGAATCTTTAGTGCGCCTTATTACTGAAGATGGGCAGCTTTTAACACCTGCATACTTTTTAGAAACCGCCAAAAAAGGGCGTTACTATACTAAAATCACCAAAATCGTTTTAGACAACTCATTTGCAGCACTTTATAAAATACCAGAAGCTTCTATTTCTATCAATCTTTCCATGCATGACATCGAACGCGAAGAGATCACCCAGTACATTTTAGCCCTCCTTCATCAACACCAGACAGAAGCACCTCGCATCATCTTTGAGCTGTTAGAGAGCGAAGATATTAAAGATTTTCTACTGATTAAAAAGTTTATACGAACGGTTAAAACACAAGGTGTGAAGATTGCTATTGATGACTTCGGTACAGGGTACTCAAACTTTGAACGATTGCTCTCCTATGAGCCTGATATCCTTAAAATTGATGGAAGCATTATTAAAAATATTCAACATAATATGCTCAATCAACACATTGTTGAAACGATGGTTCTTTTTGCAAAAAAACAGCACCTCACGACGGTCGCTGAATTTGTTGAAAATGAAGCGATTTATGAGATTGTACGTAAAATGGGCATTGATTATTCACAAGGATATTACTTCGGAAGACCAGAAATGTTTTGAAAGACTCTTTTACATGTAAAGCTTTCCATGTAAAAGAGTGTATTGGTTTTAGAACTTATACACGGCACTAAATCTAAATTCATCTTTATCTTTAGCACCTGCATAATCACGATTCTCTTTATCGTACATGGCTAAGAAATTAAGCCCTTTCAGCGCTCCATCAAAGGCATAATTACCCGTCAACGAAATGTAGGTTGCTTTGCCATACGAGAGGTCATCATCGTCCGTTACCGTATACGCAACATTTAGCGTCGTGGTTGGCGTAAACGCATATCCAAGACCTATG
>JAVHRG010000021.1:0-6506 GCA_036171535.1 Sulfurospirillum sp.
GTTTTGGGAAAAAATATGGCATGGACACTTAAAATCATGCAAAATGCCAAAGAAAACAACATTACAGCTCCCCTACAAGAAGTAAAAATTATGACCAATTTTGTGCGCTAAGCTTTTACATGTAAAGAACCCTGAGGCACTTTTGCCTTGGGGAGTAGTTTAGAAAAACACTTTGACTTACTTTGGCACACCTCGCATAAACTGTGAAAAACGTGTACGCCTAGATATTTCAATAGGAAAGCTTGGATCACTGGCATGTCTCACATCTTCGATGGAATAAACGGCTAGAGGATTGTGCATCGCAATCAATTCGCGTACATGCGTGATGGCAGAGCGTTTAATGACCGTAAAGATGATATTAACCGATCCAGCATTGCCTTCGGCATCCGCAACGGTAACACTGTAGCGAAGAGCACGTAATGCGGCAACTAAAATATGTGAATCTCTTTTCGTGATAATGCGCACGACAACCATACCAATCGCCAAACGATTTTCAATAAACATACCAATGTAATTTCCCAGTGAAAACCCAAGTGCATAGGCAATGTAATTGATAGGATTGGTAAGATTTTCCATAACTTTAGAGATGGCTAAAAGCCAAATTGTGACTTCAAAAAAGCCTAAAACAGGAGCCCAAAGTCTAAGACCTTTGGAAACAAAAATGATGCGAAGCGTGCCAATGCTGACATCACAAATCCGTGCAAATGCAATTAAAAGTGGTATGCCATACAGTGCAAACCACTCATGTTGGAGTATTTCGCTCATTTGATGACCTTTGCTTTGAACTATGATTTTTCATTATAACACCTCCTTATTAAACCTACCCTATGTTAGAAAGTACTTAAAAAAAGGTGTAATCAAAATATGATACAATCATCATCGTAATGAAATATAGACTAGAGGCTAAATGAGAAATAAATGTTTTTAAAACAGCGTTTTAAATGTTTTTTTGCTTTGTCAAATAGCGATGTACACGACTCTATTTTTGAGTTCAGTCCATGAAACTTTACAATAAAATTCTCATCCTAACCATTACTCAGCTATTGGCTATTTTTATTTTCGGTATCTACCAAATCCAAACGTTATACCTCACGCAACAAAAAGCCTTTGACCATAAAACGCTGATACAAACAGAAATGGTTCAGACGCGTTTTGAAGAGATGATTCAAAGTTTACAAAAATCAGCCAAGATTTTAATGAATTCACAAGAAGTAACAACGGGTATTATCAGTAATGACACCGATTTACTTTTCAATTGGGGCAAACTTTTTTTATCATCACCCCACAATAAAATACATTTTATGGATTTAAAAGGCATTGTCATCAGTAGAGGTGAAGCAGAATATAGCTTTGGTGATGATGTTTCCAAGTCATTTTATTTTCAACAAGCTTTACATAACGATACTTTTTTGGGCATTGATGTGATTGACAACCAAGAGTGCCTTATTTACGCTGCACGCATTAAGCAGTACGGTAAAAAACCTATTGGTATCATTACTGTTGCCATCGCTATTGATCATCAACTTTTGGACAAAATGGTTATGGGAACCAATATGAGCATTACCTATCAATCAGCCTATCAAAATCTTTCAACGACGCAAGGAGAAAAGCTTTTTAATGCTTCATCTTTGCATGTCAGCCTTCAGACGATGGGTATGCAAGAAGCAACCTTTCATATAGGATTGACTTCCGAAGAAGAGCTTACTGCCCTTAAACAAACACGTACCAATTTTTTACTCAGTATTGCTTTAGCTTTTGTGCTTCTCTTTATCGCGCTTCACTTAGTTCTCTTAAAACATCTCAAGGATTATGAAAATTTAACCCACTTGCTCATTGATTTTTATGAAAATCACATTTCCATCAAAGAGGTCATCACACGAACACAAAAAGTGATTTGTGACCACACGTCACCAGAAGTTAAAAAGATTGCGGAAGCACTTTTTAAAATGAGCCAAAAGATAGCCGATACGCAAGATGAACTGGAAGCACTCAGTACCACCGATCAACTCACCTCTCTTGCCAACAGACGTAAATTGGAAGAGTGTTTGGATCAAAAACTCAAAGAAGCCAACAGAGGTATCCATTTTTCAATCGTTATGATCGATATTGATCGTTTCAAAACGATCAACGACACCTATGGACATGAGATTGGAGATCATGTGCTCTTGCATTTATCCCATACAATGCACGATGCCATGCGAATAAGCGACATCGTTGGCAGATGGGGTGGCGAAGAATTTTTACTCATCTTGCCCGAAACTTCCCTACAAGGTGCAATCGTTTTGGCAGAAGGGTTGTGTGAAAAAGTTGCTGCATTAACCTTCGAACACTATCCTCATATAGTCACTATTAGTTTAGGTATTGCGACGTATCATGAAGAAGATACCTCTAATTCCATTTTGAGCAGAGCCGATACGGCATTGTACAAAGCGAAAAACAGCGGAAGGAACAGGGTGGATTATGAAGATTAAAACAATACTAGTGCTTTTAGTCTGGCTATGTACCACTATCATAGCCCAAGACAAGCTCATTTTTGGCGTCAATCCGTATCGAAATCCCGAAGAACTTCGAGAACTTTACAGTGAACTCATCACGTATTTAGAAAAATCCTTAGGCAAAGAGATTGTTTTTGTCATTTCAAAAGATTACGATCATCTCACTAGCTTGATTGAGAATGGATCGGTCGATATTGCTTCTGTTTCTCCTAAACTTTTTGCCACGTTACGCCAAAAAGTATCGAATACTCATTATTTAGCAACACTTGAAATGATCAATGAAAATGGACAAAAAGAGAGTTCATACCAAGGGTTTATTGTCACCAGAGCCGATAGTCCTATTGCGACACTTAATGATTTAAGAGGGAAAAGATTTGGTTTTACGGATGTGAGTTCAACCTCGGGGTATGTATACCCTCGCTTTCTTATGAAACAAGAAGGAATCGACCCGTTGCATGATTTGAGTAAAACTTATATGCTTAAAAAACATACGAAAGTGCTACAAGCCCTTTTAGAAAAATCGATTGATGCGGGGGCCGTTGCCAGTGGAGCATATTATAATTTATCGGCAGAAGAACAAACTAAAATTCGTATCATAGCCACAACAGAAGAGATACCTCTTGATGTCATGGTTGCCTCTTCAAAGCTCAATAAAGCTTTCGTAGACCAAATCCAACAGAGCCTTATGCACTTTTCATCCCATCAAACCACCAATGATGCCATTGTTGGATTCACTCAAAAACCTTTAGCGTTATACTATAGACTCAATGCGTTGGAACAACCTTAAAGAATAATCTCTTTCACACGCCCTACTTCACCACTTTCCAGTCGTACTTTAATGCCATGAGGATGGTTGGCGGAGTTGGTCAGAATATCTTTGACCACACCCAAAGTGAGCTTACCACTGCGTTGATCCTCTTTTAAAACAATCTGGACTTTCACACCTTTTTGAATATTACTTCGAATCTGTCCTGCACTCATGGGTATCCTTTACATGTAAAAATGTATTGTACCCTATTGCAGATTTTTTCTTTACATGTAACGCCTAAGATAGCTTGGCACACAGCTCCAAAAAGGCTTCACCATAGCGCTCAAACTTTACTTCACCCACACCACTGACTTCCAGCATCGCGTCTTTATCAAGGGGAAGTTTTTCTGCCATCTCTTTGAGTGTTTTATCACTAAAAACAACGTAAGGTGGAACACCATTTTCTTTGGCTATTTCTAAACGCAAAGCGCGTAATTGTTCAAAAATGGAGTGATCGAACGTTCCAAAGACGACTTTTTTAGCTTTTTTGGCTTTTTTTCGCTCTTCTAAACGCTTTGCATGAATGCTAACGCACAAACGCTCTTTGATAATTCTCGCGCCATATTCACTCAAACTCACCACACGGTATTCGCCTACGTTTAGCGCATCGAGTTCCATCAGTCTATCACCGATGCTCAGCCATTGCGCTTTGGTTTTATCCTTTCCGATGCCAAAAACAGAAAGACTTTGATGCCCATTTTGTTCTATCTTTTCACTATTTGCACCCATTAACACATCCACGACGTATTGCAGTCCAAAACGTTGCCCTGTGCGGTACACACTCGATAAAAGCTTCAACGCCTCATGTGAGATATCAACACTTTCCTTCTCGCCATCGACGCAATTATCACAACGCGTTACACAAGGATTTATCGTGTCATCAAAATAGTTCGCGATCTGTTGGTGACGGCACACTTGTGACGTTGCAAATTTTGCCATTGCCTCTAATTTTTCATAGGCTACTTTTTGATACTCCGATGTTGGCTGTTCACCGATGCGGCGCTTATGCTCCACGATGTCAGAATTGGAAAAAAGCAGCAAAGTCGAAGATGGCAGTCCATCACGACCAGCACGTCCAATTTCTTGGTAATAGTTTTCGATGGTTTTAGGCAGTGACATATGCACCACAAAACGAATGTTGCTCTTATCGATGCCCATACCAAAGGCGATGGTTGCGACAACGACTTGAATTTCATCGTTTAAAAATGCGCGAAAGGTCTCATTTTTCTCTTCCGTGGGAAGTCCTGCATGATACGCGCGTGCTAGGATTTTGTGCGTTCCTAAAAACAGCGCTAAACCTTCGGTATCTTTTCGACTCAAGGTGTAGATGATGCCACTCTCTTTTTCAAAACCACTTAAAAAAGCAAGGAGTTGTTCACGCCCATTGGCATTGCGGTAGTCAGCTTTAATGACAAGATTGTCTCTCTCCACTTTGGCACGAATGATTAAGGGATTGGAGAGGCTTAATTGATGCAGAATATCGTGTTCGACAATCTTCGTTGCCGTCGCCGTAAAAGCAGCAATGGGTGTTTGGGGAAAGTAAAGTTTGAGGCGAAAAAGTTGTCGGTAATCTTCTCTAAATTCATGTCCCCATTCACTCACACAGTGCGCTTCATCAATAACAAAAAAGTTAAGGGAAAGAGTTTGTAAGAAGTTTAAAAATGACTCACCCTTTAAGCGTTCAGGGGCAACATACAAAAGCTTGAGTTCACCTTTGCGGCACGCTTGCATGGTCTCTTGAATTTCGGATGGAGATTGCATCGAAGAGATCATAGAAGCTTTAATGCCAAAGGTAGAAAGTGCGGTGATTTGGTCGTGCATCAAGGCTAAAAGAGGCGAAATCACCACGCTAATACCTTCCATCACCAAAGAAGGTAGCTGATAACACAGAGACTTCCCCGCCCCTGTGGGCAAGATCATCATAATGTCTTTTTGCGCTAAGATTGCATTGACAGCCTCTTCTTGATACGCTCGAAAACTATGGTGTCCAAAGACACTTTGAAGAATGCGGTATGGCTCAGTCACTTAAAGGTCTATCTCGTCTTTATCGATTCCATCGCTTTCAAACCACTCATCTTCGATAAAATCATTTTCAACAATCTGTGTGACATCACGTTTCATGTAGCGACCTGACGCGGTGACCGCTATGTCACCATTGGGAAGTATCAGCTCTCCTGTGCCTTCAAAAATACGCCCTTTATCATGGGTCATACGCCCAACGACTTTAAGTTCTACATCGAGAGGTACAGGTTTTTTATATTTGAGCGTTAGCTCTATCGTCACGCCAAAGCTCTCCATACCATAATGCGCCATAATTGCTCGCCCAATCGTCTCATCCAAAATCGAGGCTGAGATACCCCCATGCAAAATGCCAGGGTAACTTTGTAGGTATGTATTTGGTGTAAAGTACGCCACAACCTCTTTGTTTTCAAGCTCGTAAAATTTGGTTTTAAGACCGAGAGGATTTTCAACGCCGCACACCAAACAGTTTTTGGAAATGTGCTGTTTACCCGTTACTTTAAATTTCACTCTGCTACTCCATGCACCTTTTCAAGCTCTTTGCGCATTCTGGAATACAATTTGAGGTCAACGATTTTATAGCTTTTTAAAAGTGCATCTAAAAGAGCCGCTTCAAGATCATTATGATCTTCTTTATTTTCGGGAATAATTTTATCTTTGACCGTACAGTTGTTATAAAAATCATAGACATATTTCAAATCAACCTGATAATCCAAGCGGTGTGTCAACTCATTTTTAAGCTTTCTCGTCTCATTCATAATGACAAACTCTTGCTCGTTAATGACTTTTAATGTACGTAACTCTTCAAGCAATTTAAACTGTGTCATGCTTCGAGACGTCCCTGGGATGAGCACTTCTGCCATAAATTCATAGTACGCCTCGACTGCCAATACCATCACATAAAGGTTTTTCCCGATGGGATTTTCCTCTTTCTCAATAAAATCTTTAAAATAGTGCAATTTTTGCATCTCAACCATCATATATTCGCCTTTTACTTATTTTACTTTACAATTTTTAGCGCCAATACCGCATGTTTTAGCGGTTTTTTTGGCTTTATTGGCTTTGATCTCTTCACGTTTTTTACGAAGACCCATTGGCTTTTTATTGGCTTTTTCACGGTCAATTTTGGCTTGAATCGTATGTTTTTTCGCCTCTTTTTCAACCCATACTTGCGTCTCAAAACC
>JAVHRG010000022.1:0-6437 GCA_036171535.1 Sulfurospirillum sp.
CTGTATCTGATCTTGCAGATGAGATAATAATAGGAAGATTGGGGAAAGATGATCTCACTGTGCGGCAGACTTCTAATCCATCAATTTGGGGGAGAGAAAGATCCAGCACCAGTGCATCAAATGTCTCATGCTCAAGGATCTTTAAACCCTCAGCAGGATGAAAAGCCATCACTGTTTCGACTTCTTCTGTTAAAAGGATTCGTTGAAGTAGACTCGCTAATTCGACATCATCTTCAATAAGTAAAATTTTTATCATGACATTATTATACATCTAAAGCTGTAAAATTAAAAAAATAAATTCAATTATATTTAAAATAAATGTTTAATCACACAAAAATAAGACGATTTTTAAAATATCACTTTAAAGTATTTTGAAGCTAATATGAGCATTTTTATTCGATAACAACGTGGATACAATCAGTTTTCTAGATTATAAATAAACGTAAAATATGCAAATTTGTAAATATTTTGAATTGTTACCAACCATTTACTGCTTATTGGATGCTTTAGTGTTAAGATTTGGGTAATTGAATAATTTCCAAATAGATAAAGGAGGAATTTATGAGTCAATCACATATAACCTTTAGCACTGAACTAAAGACAAAAATTGTTCTTGAATTATTACAAGGGAATCCAAATATAACAGATATCGCTACCAACTATGGAACGACGGCAGAAAATCTACTGATATGGAAACATCAATTTCTAGAAAATGCTTCACGTATATTTGAGAAACGAGGCTCAATGAAAGCATTAGCAAAGAGAGTTGAAAAATATACTCAGGAAAATGAAAAATTAGCATCTATGGTTGAGAAGGTTGCTAGTGAGCGTGATTTGGCCTGTAAAAAGTTGCAAGGCTTATCTTTTCCCAACAATAAAATAGTGACCAATATACGAAGCCATACATTAGGAATGAAAAAACAACGTGAGATGATTTCCTTAGACTATTTACTCATAAGCTAAGTGTCATAGGATAGAGTACAATTTTTACATGTACTCTATAATTTAGTTGGATTTGCAAGATCTAGATCGTGTAAGAGATAAGGATGAATCTTGTTCTGATCATCATTTTTCTGTTTTGGTTGTAGCTCCATTAACTTCATAAGTTTGTGTACTTTATTAACACCAATATGATATCCCTCTTCAATAAGTTGCTGATGCATCATACGGTATCCATAAGATGAGGAGATTGTTGTATGTATTTCATGAATTCGATTGATAATTTTCAAATCTTTATTATCCGTTTGTTTGGGTGTATAATAAAGAGACGTTCTATTCAGATTGATAATTTCACATTGTCTCGCAATAGAAAGTTTTTTGAAATTAGTATCGATTAATTTCTTTTTTACAGAGACATCTAATCCTTGAAGCTTAGTGACAGCGGTATCCCTTTCAGACGTTAAAGAGGAAAGCTTAGAGTTTAGTTTGTCATTTTCCTTTTTGAGCTTGTCAAGCTCAGCTTTGGAAGATTTAGGCGTATTAGAGGATTCAAAAGCAAGTGTAGCATTTTCTAAAAAGAGCTGTTTCCAATTGAGGATGTTTTTAGATGTAATCTCATACTTAGTGGCTAACTGTGAAACAGTTAGTTCCCCCTTAAGTGCTTCAAGAACAACCTGAGTCTTAAACTCAGTTGTAAAAGATGAACGTATCCTACTCATAATAACTTCCCCTCAAAATACTAGTTTAACATAGTCATCAAAATAATTATAGAACATTACATGTAAAATAATTCCAAAATAAGATTGTTAGAATAATCTTATCAAACTTTTAATCATTTTAAATACCTCAATCGCCCTAAATTGATGCAAATTAGAAAAATAAAAGAAAAGAGCAGGAATTAACATTATATAAAATAATATATAACGATAATTCTAGCACTAAAAAACAGAAAATAATTAAAAAAAAACTATTAATTTAAAAATTTAAAAAAAATAGAGACAAATTTTAGAAAATAAGTATAAAAAATTTACATAGATATTGATATTGCAAAGCCTACTGCATCGAAAAGGAATAGTAAAACAATAAAACGTGTCTTGACAAAAGGTGGCAATGAAGCATATAATGACGTAGATGAATCGATAAATCTATACAGATATAAATCATTATTGTATCTGATTATGAAAGAATCTTATGGCCATAGGATTCTTGGGTCAATGTGTAAATCGCGTGAATTTAGATTTCAGAAGTAAAGGATCAAAAATGGATTTGACTCAAAACGTCTCGTTGCAAAGCTTAGAAGAAGTTATGGCAAAAGTTCATCAAAGAATAGCATCCGAACCAGCCTATAAAACCGTTCTCTATAAAATGCTTGCATTCTGCCAAATGGCACACTCATCTACGGATATAAATGAAGAGGTACTCTCTTATCCTGAGATGAAGGGCTCTTTGCAGCCAGCTTCCGTATTGCTCTCATGGTTAATTGAGTGTGGTGGAATAGAGGAAGTTGTTGTTGCGGGTATGGAAGAAAAAAACCTTATATTGCGTACCACGGTGGCAGGTAAAGCAGTATTAGATAAGGAAAATAGTGGTGATAAGTTAGCCGAGTTATTGATTCACGAGCCTAACTATTATGGTGTTTATATGCAGCTCTTAGCGACATGTGTTTCACCTAAAACGAGAATGGAAATTGAGGCAATGTTACAAGGTGATCCAATTCTTGAAAGTCCTAAAGTTTATGCGAATTATTTCATTGAAACACTTGAAAATGCAGGCGGTTTGGAGTGGAGAGACAAATGGCAAACGACTCATATGGGTATAAGAGCAGTGAACGAAAACGGTTCATCTTATATGCAAGCAGCAAATCTTCATTCCTAATAATTGACCATATAAGGAGAAATTTATGGAAAAAATAGAACAACCAGCGATCGGGAGAAGAGATTTTCTTAAGACGACTGCTGTTATAGGCGCATTTGGTGCGCTTAGTAGTTCGTTCTCAAGTGGGCTTGTTCCACGGGCAAATGCAGCCAGTGAAACTCAAACGGCCAAAGAACGCACGGGAACAAAAATTATTAAGACGAACTGTCGTAGCTGTACTGCCGATTGTGGCGTTTTAGCACATGTGAGAGATGGTCGTGTTATTAAACTCGAAGGAAATCCTGAATTTGAGAGAAGCGAAGGTGCGTTATGTGTTAAGGGTTTATCCGGAATTAATGCACTGTACCATCCTCAACGTAATAAATACCCAATGAAGCGTATGGGCGCTCGTGGTGAAAATAAATGGATGCGCGTTTCTTGGGATGAAGCACTGGATGACATTGCTAAAAAATTGATGGAAATTCGTGAAAAATACGGTGCAGAAGCTGTCATGGGAAGTACCGGTGGTGGTGGCAATCCAAACTTCCTCAGCTGTTGTCGTTTTTGCGATGTTTTTGGTACACCCAATTGGTTTGAACCAGGCGCATCACAATGTTATATGCCACGCCAAATGGTTTATCAAATGATGTATGGCGGAGGACCTTCTGGAAATACAAGTTTAGGAGATTCAAACTGCATAGAGGCTTATTTTTACGATGACATTAAAATGAAGACATTCGTACTTTGGGGAACGGATCCTTCTTACAGTGGACCTTCTCAAGCAGGACGTGTGCTAGCAGAACTTCGTGCACGTGGTGTTCAAACGATTGTTATTGATCCACGTTTTACTCCAGACGCTGCTAAGGCAGATATCTGGTTACCGATTCGTCCAGGGACTGATGTCGCATTAATGATGGCATGGATTAAATATATTATTGAAAAAAACTTATATGACCTTGATTTTGTCATGAAATGGACGAATCTTCCTTACCTTGTCAATACGAAAACAAAAATGTTGCTTCGCGAAAGTGATCTTATGGTAGGAGGGCGCGTTGATACTTTTGTTGTTTGGGATAAAAAAACCAATGCAGCCAAACCGATTGCGTATCCATGGGACGAGAACTTAGACCCTGCATTAGAAGGGGCATTTAAGGTTAATGGAGAAGAGTGTAAAACAGGTTTTACCCTTCTTAAAGAGCGCGTAGAACCATTTACCATTGAAAAAGTAGCCGAAGAGTGTGGTTTGCAAGCCCATAAAATTGAAAAAGCAATCAATCTTTATGCAAAAAATACACCTTCTAGTATTGCGTTAGGTGTTGCAACCGATCACAATGTAAATTCGGCTCAAGCGCCTATGGGTACCGCTACGCTTGATATGCTTATGGGGAACGTAGAAAAACCAGGTACGGTGTTACAACGTTACGCTGGCGGTGGAATCGGCGATCTTCGCACCACGATGTTGAAAAAATTTCTTCCTGAAGAGCAGTTACGTAAACGTTTAGGAGGTATTGAGCATAAGGGAATGCTGAGATGGTGGGTTGCACAACCTGGTCCATTGTTAGAAGCAATGACAACACGAAAACCATATGCTATTCATGCATGGATAGAGCGTTCTGGAAATAAACTTGCAGTGGTTGCAGATGCTTCAAAATGGGTTGAAGGATTAAAACAGTTAGATTTAGTGGTACATGCATTTATGTATCCTACTTCATTTTCAGCCTACGCTGATTATCTCCTTCCTATGAATGAATGGCTTGAGACTGATTTTATTGTGAGTTCTCACAACCGTATGTTTGCACGACAAGCTGTGACACACCTATGGGAAACATGTAATGAAAGTTTCTTTTGGGCAAGACTGGCTAAAAAATGTGCTGAACTTGGACATGAAGCATGTAAGCGAGCTTTTGACCCTAAGGAAACAGCGCCTGAGCTTCCTTATTATAATACGTATGAAGAGCAGTTAGATGGTTGGAGTAAATATTTTGGTATGACATGGGCAGAGTATAAAGCTAAAGTTCCTTTTGATTATGTCCCCTATAATGAGTGGAGGCGCTATTACATCTATAAAGAGATTGATCCAAAAACAGGGAAACCTAAAGGATTTGGAACACCTTCTAAAAAATGTGAAGTGTATGGCGAGAGCTTTATTACACTTGGACGAACAGGTCGTCCTTGGACAACGTATGATCTTCCTCCATCCTCTAAAGATTATGATCCGCTTCCATACTATATGGAGCCACCAGAAAATCCAAAATCTGAAACAGGAAAAGAGTACCCACTGGTAATGACCAATGGCCGTTTACCAATATTTCATCATGGAACATTGCGCAATAGCCCCTTTATTCGTGAGATTTTCCCTGTGGCAGAAGTGTGGGTAAATCCACTTGCTGCTACCAAATATGGTGTAGCACAAGGTGATTGGGTATGGGTTGAATCGCTTCGTGGAAAGATCCAAGCAAAAGCACGCGTCACTGAGGGAATTCCTCCTAATACAGTTTACATGGAGCGTTTTTGGAATCCTGAAACACTTGATAGTCCTACCAAAGGTTGGAAAGAGATGAATGTGAATGTTCTTTCCAAACATACAGGTCCTTACAATGATATGTTTGGTACCTATACGTTGCGTGGTTATCAGGTCAAGATTTCTAAAGCGGATAGTGCACCAAAAGGTATTTGGCAAAAACCGGAAGATTTCAAACCGTGGCTTCCTGAGCCAACAGACTCAACCAAAACTGTGGTTCTGTAATTTTAACAAAGGAATTTACATATGAAAAATACAATGGTAATTGACCTAGACCGCTGCATCGGTTGTTACTCTTGCGAAATTGCGTGCAAGATGGAGAACGACGTTGCTCTTGGTGTTTATTATAATAAAGTTTTGACGATTGGACCAACAGGAACATTCCCTGATATTGAACAGTATTTTCTGCCAACCATTTGTCAACAATGCTATGACGCCCCTTGTGTAGGGGTCTGTCCAACAGGAGCAACGTATAAAGCAGCGGATGGCACAGTTCTTGTGAATAAAGAATTGTGCATTGGCTGTAAATACTGCATGATGGCATGTCCTTATGGTGCACGCTCCTTTAATGAAACACAAAAAGTTGTTGAAAAATGTACGCTTTGTGGGCAGCTTCAAGCCATTGGTGAAAAACCTGCTTGTGTCAAAGTCTGTTGCTCTAAGGCACGATTATTTGGAGATATTGATGATCCAAAGAGTGATGTTTCTATAGCGCTAAGAGAAGCTGGAAGTGACAATATCCATAGTTTACCAGATAGTGGTAATCATCCTTCTGTAAAATACATCTTGCACCGCAAGACAGCTACATGGCAAGCAACTCCACCAAAAGAGACATGGAGAACTACGAATCAATCTGGACGAAAGGGAGATAAACAACATGGGTAGCGAATGGTCATTGGTCTTTTTTACATCGTTTGTTGACTTGGGGTGTGGATTATTTGTTGTATTAGCAATCAATGAATGGTTTAATATCAATCCACAAGTGCGATGGAAGGGTGCTATAGCAGTACTTGTAGCACTAGGTCTTGGGGGAATTTCAAGTGTATTGCACTTGGGACATCCAGAGAGAATTTTTGGTGCATTGGGACATCCAACGTCTGGTATTTTCATTGAGTCTTCGATG
>JAVHRG010000023.1:0-6425 GCA_036171535.1 Sulfurospirillum sp.
TTTATCGCAGACGGCTATCTTAATTCAATGTCTGGGAAGCGGGGTCCACTATACTGCCCCACAAGTCGGCTTGACTTACCGAGGTGTTGGCATAGAATGGTGTCACCTATTACTTAACAGGTGACACCATGCCTAGTACACTCGAAAAACCACGCACGGCGACTGTGACTATCAAGCTTGATGCCTCGTATCGTGACCGTCTCAAGTCTCTTGCGATCACCAAGAAGCGCACATCGCACTACCTGATGAAGGAGGCAATTGAACGCTATCTCAAAGTAGAGGAAGCCCAACAAGCCATTCTGCAAAGTGTGGATGATTCTGTTGCGCACTTTGAGGCGACGGGGTTGTATATTACGCATGAGGAAGTCAAGGCTTGGGCGGAAGCAATCAAGACAAACCGTCATGCCAAATTGCCAGAATGTCATTTAAAAATACTCGCATACATCACGGGCTGATTTGGCACGGCTATACGCTTTTCTCGCCCAATACGACGAGTCTGTAGCCGCTCAAGCCATTGACACGATTATTGGAGGGATTGACTACATTGGTGAACATCCATCAAGTGGAATCCCCATTTCAGACCGTCAGCATGTCAGAAGATCCGTCATCGATTTTGGTGCCACGGGATACCATGTTTTCCATAAGCGATATGAAAAGCAAAACACAAATTTTGTGGCGAGAATCATTCACCAGAAAGAATGGTATGACGAGGCAACGATAGGGTTGCCTGAGGAAAGCGTAGAGGATACAAAAACCCAAGGAATGATCGAGCCATAATCTCATGTCAAAAATTCATCACATACCCAAAAAACGATTCGCCGAACTCTCACGCCATAAACAGCGTGATCTGTATGTACGCCTACGGACAAAAATCCGCTCAGGAAAAAGCAGGTACGGTGAGCACTTCACCAGCCACTGTGTGCTGAACGAACCAGGGCGACCCGCTCTCTACAACCAGTGGTTTGATTTTTACTTTCTTAGTCTAGACGGACACACCATCTGGAATGCAGTGTTGTACACCGCAAGCAACCTCTATTGGGACAAGATTGCAGAGTTGGCAAGAGAGAAAGCGGAAAGCCTCGCGCCCTCGCCAGACTTTGACCTAAAAACATGGCTCATCCCAGAATATGATGCGCATGGTCGATTGAAAGGCTATTCCATGCGAGAGGAAGAACCAGAAGATGTGTTTGGCGGTAAAACACGCTGTGAATTCCGAAGAGAATATGCCTCAAATATAATTCAGCGTGACACGGGCGATATGGCACCTATTTTTGAATCCTTCGAAATACGCGAGGGATACCGCTATGGCGTTGGGTTATTTGTTGTCGTCGATGCACCGTATATTGATGCAGGTGTTATTGAAGCCGCCATTGCTCGTTTTCGCGCCCTAGGCGAAAAAGAATGGAAAAGTACCACGCCTGTGCCTCGTACAAAGTTGCCATTGGGCTCTTTTGAAAATCTGGCTCAAAAAAATCCTTGGGAACTTGGTCGAATCGTGGAACTTCCTCACCATGTCAACGCTAAAGAACCTTTAGCTTAGCCATTTTAATATCCATTTATATCCAATTCCAGATGGGTGGTTTTCCTGTTTAAGAGTTTTGCCTCTTAAACAGGAAACCCATACACCAAATACACATTTTTATTTTTCGTTGGGAACTTCAGGCACTTCGGTATATCCGCATTCTAGCGAATGACGGATGGCGTTGATTAAAACGCTATCGCTTTGCGGGTGATACTCGTAGAGTACGCAATAGCCATTTTTACCAAATGGAATGAAAAGCTCGCGCATATTCTGGTACTTTTCTATCTTTGACGGCGGCGCAATTTCTGGAAAGTCTTTGAGTCGGCTCACGCCTTTGGTCAATTCTTTTAGGGCTTTTGCTGCCATGCTTGGGCTGATAGATAGTGCGAAATGCGCCAAACGCACGAGGTCGCTGTTGGCGAGTTGGGAATAAACTATTTGTGACATACGGGCGGTTGAAGTTCATTCGGCGTACCCAGACTATTCACCCATACCATGACTTCTTCGTGAGTGGTATGCAAGCCCGTTTCTGCATAATGCTGACTCGCCTCTAGGGCAGCTTCATAAAACTCAATCCGTTTGGTTTCTTTGCTGATGTATTCTGAAACGGCTTGCAACAGCAGGTAGTGTACTGAGCGATCTTGTTTTTGGGCGATCCATGCCAATTGATCTTTTTTTGCGTCGTCAATGCGAAGGGAAAGTGGGGTAGCTTTCCGATGTACCGAGCGATTGGAGGTAAGTGTTTTCATGGTTGGCAGTTAAATGTAGTCACAGTGTACGGGCAAGTGTATTTTGTTTCCATGAGAAGTCAAGTTTTTAGAAGAGTGGGGGTACAAACTCCTTTAATCACGGATTATCTGATTGAGGCGTATTGACCAAGGCTTCAGCAGCTTGCTTCGCCTCTAGGCGCGCCTGATTAAGGGACTGATTCACTAAAGCCAATTCACGGGTAGTCAATTCAAGTTTCGCTTGGCATGTTTGCACCAGGAGCCGTTCATTCCCCAGGGCTTCCGCAGATGCTTCAATCCGTTTTGCCGCTTCATCATTGCGGCGAATCGCTTCCGATAGTTGAGCCTCGACACCTTTGCGCTGCACCACCTCAGCTTCCAATTTAGCGGTTGCGACCGCAGCCGCCTCATGCAGCTCGGCGGCATGGGTGCGTGCCTGCAATAACTCAGCACGCAGTTTTTCAATCTCAGCTTCGATTTTTGGCACGGCTTCCAAACGAAGTTCCGCTTTTGCCAACGCGACACGGGCAGCCTCAGTGGATCGCCGTTCGACGACCAGCTCGGCGGCGGTACGGGCGGCATCCGCTTCGAGTTGTTGGGCGCGTCCCGTCAATTCTGCATAGAGACCTTGGAGCGCAGATAGCTCCGTGGTTTGTGCGTCCAGTTCCCCTGCCTGACGCTCATTCTCGACAATCAGGGCATCCGCTTCAGCTTGTAAATCAACCAATCTTGTCATGGATTCTGCCGTCGCTTCTTGCACCCGTGTTGCAATTTGGTTGCTGATAGCGCGCACAATAGTGGGATCTAGCGTGTCATCAATGACCGAGCTTTGACGCACTTGACCACCTTGCCACTGTTGGAGAAACTTCAGAACCGTTGCCATACTGCCAGACCCCAACACGTCGCGCACCGCACGGGCAGTTGCTTTACCGCCTTGTGTTTTGATGGTGTTAGCGGCGGCGGCCACTTGTTCAAACGTAATTGTCGCTTCGCGTGCCATGATCCGCTCCTTTTTGTGCGTTATGTTATGATTTGATATACTAGTTATGATACGTTATGTTATCTAATGAAGCAAGTATGTTCGCCACAAAATTTATCCTTTAAACGCTTAAACGGTATGTCTTTCGTTCATAGTCTATTTTTTTTCATTTTGACTTTTTATAAAAAAAGGTACACTCTCAGTGTCACCTTTTAACACCAATAAACGATCATGCCTATCATTGCCGAAAAAGCCACTAGTGGCACAACCTCCGTGAAGTTGGGACAACGCAAAGCCGTCTTGTCCAGTATTGCACGACATAAAAAAAGAAGTGTCCATAGTCTGATGCTAGAAGCCGTGGACGTGTACATCAAGAATCAGCAGGCGTGGGCAGATTTTGAAGCTCAAGCCATACGCTCATACGAGCAAATGCAAACTACAGGAATGCACGTCACGCTTGATGAAATGCGAGCGTGGGCGAGTGAACTGAAAATAAATCCTAACGCGCCTTTGCCACAATGCCACGCATAAAATTAGGGGATGAAATACCCGCAGACTTTCAGCGATTTCGGGAATTTTTGCAAAGAGTCGCCCCTGAAAAAATGACGGATGCAATAGATACGATTATGGGATCTTTGTCCGTTTTAGCACATACCCCTTTTGTGGGCGAACCACATCCGCTCGAAAGCGTACCCAATATGCGAAAGTTGGTTATTCCATATGGAAAAAGTGGCTATATTGCCCTTTACACTTTCGATGAAAAAGCAGATTTAGTTACGATTCATGCCATGCGACATCAAAAAGAACTCGATTTGATGCTAGAGAGCAGAGTTTTTTAAAATGGAGAGTACGGTTCACTTTCGAGATTCGTCTTGGAAAGTAGCCATAAAAAAGACCCGTTAACGCGGGTCTTTTTCTTTTGGAAGAGCAGTGAAGTTCTTCCCACCAATCACTTTTCTTAGTTATAAGACAAGGAAAGTATATCGTATCTTTTTGATTTTGCAAAAGATTTTATTATTTTCTTCTGTTGTGTTATTGAGCAAAAGACAACATAAATTCTTGTGGTTTTATTTTCTGGCTTCATGGATCAGGCGGTTAATGTCGTTTTCGGTGAGTCCATCTTGCTCGGCTTGCTGTCCGATGGTATCAAAAGTTTGGGCGATTGTTCGTGGTAGGTCGCTGTCTTTGATCGGGTTGAGTTCGCTCATCGCCATCAAAAATTGGGCAAGGGCACTTTTGGAGTTGCCCATAGATGACATTGTTTGCATAGTTTGCATACTCTATAGAAATTAGCAGGTACAGATTTTGACGACACTGTCGTCAAAATCGAGCGGGAAATTGTTGTGACACTGTCGCAACACTTGAGCTAGTCGGATTGTCACCGATGGTGGTTTATCGCCGCAAGAGTCGCTGGTAGATACTCTGCCCGAACACCCCAAGCACCACGATGCTGGTGAATTGGGAAAGCTCATCTCTCACCGCCCATGCTGTAGCGGTAAATAGAATGATGACCAGAACAGTAATGGTGAGCGTGATCCAATTTTCTATGGCATTGACGATTTTGAAAGCAATGTAGCCAAAGATAATCAATGCGATAGAAATACCGACTAAGGGGACAATCCCCCGCCCAATTAACCAATCTATCATTTGTACGAAATAAGACACACGCATAGTTATGCTCTACAGTCCGAGTGATTTGGGATCAATTCCTTTTTCTGCTTTCAGCCAAATTGCGAAAGCCTTGGGATCGAAAGCGGGTGAAACTTCTTTGCGTAGCCAAGCAGAAAACTTGATATTTTCAATTTTATTGGTGAATTCTACTTTGTCAGGGTTATAGCCAGCATCACTCCCCTTCCCTGCCTCCTGAAGGTATTTCTGCGCATATTTTTGCTTGGTTTCCAGCGACATGACCTTGATTGTTTCCGTGACGCTCATGCGCGCAAAAAGATTGCGGAGTTCTTCAACCTGTTTTTGTTGTGCTTCAGCTTCTTCAGACTGTTTTTTCTTTTTCTGTATGGCTAATTTCGTGGCATCACGGGCTTTTTTCGTTTGGTAGTCCTTACCCCACTCTTCCTCTATCGCTTTACGGTACAGCGCACCAAAATTGACCTCTTTGCCAAGCCGTTCTTCGGCTTCGCCGTAGTCGTTCGCACGCTGAATAGAAAACTCCACCAGTGCCGCGCCTTTTTCTTTCAAATACTCTTTTTGCTTCGCGAGGGGGATGGAAGTTTTTGCGAGACGGAAAGCGGGATCATCCCCGAAGTCCATGACGGTTTGTTTTTTCGGCTTTACCGTAAACCACAAACCGATAATTTTACGGGATTCTCGCTTAAATTCAGCCGTAATACTGATGTCCGATACTTCACTTTCGTTGATCCGTTTGATAGGGTTAGAAATCACCCACTGGTTTAACCGCTTAAAGTCGGCGTATTCGCCATCCTTGATGCCCATGTAGCCTCGAAACTCATCAAGTGGCATATAGGGGGTGCGGCCAACACCAATATAGTCCTTACAGAGCTTGTAAAGCACCGCCTCATATTTTCCCGTGAAGCTATTGAATATCGACCAATTCAGAAGCTGAAAAATCGCTTCCCCACTATCGAGGTTTTCGATTGCTTGCCGAATGAGTGGTGGGAAAATAACCCCAATACGATTACTGGACACATACCATTCAGAGATAAAGCCGCGTCCACTCTTCCCCTTTTTACCGTCCTTTTCCAGCACGTTAAAAATAATCGGTTCTTTGCGAATTGCTTCGAGGTCATGTTCAATTTCCACCGTTTTGGGTTCATACCCAATATCCTCAGCAAGGAGTTTCATGGGTAAATAGCAATACTCATCATCCCGCAATGACACGCCACCTTCTTCATACACCTTCCGATAGGCGCGCAACATCAATACCCAATACTTGTATTGGAGCAAAGTGATCCGATGCTTGATATGCACCAGCTCTTGAGGCGTTTTTATCGCGGGGCGATCTTTTGGTGGAATCAGTTTTGACATGCCGCTATCTTATCCAAAAGACTAGCCTTGTCAATATGATTCCTAGTCTATACCAAAGAAGCAGCAGGAAGATGAAACCCATCTACTTTCAAAAACGTACAACAGCTTCGCTCTTGTATTTTATGCGGTCACAGACTGACTAAAGTGGATCCCTCCGTCAAGACAATCCCGCATCGAATTTAAGATGGTCTCC
>JAVHRG010000024.1:0-6411 GCA_036171535.1 Sulfurospirillum sp.
CACAACGGCTAATCATCTTCAAACAGCAACAGATGCTTCCTTTGTTTACAATGGCGTCACGATCAATCGTTCATCGAATACCGTTACCGATCTTATTTCTGGACTGAGTCTAACGTTAAATAAAGAGCAAACAGATGCAACAACCAACACAACGGTTGCTGTGACACAAGACTGGACCAATATAACTACTAATCTTAAATCACTCGTGTCTGGCTACAATGATCTGATGACCCAGCTCAAAAGCACAACGACTTATGATACCACAGCAAAAACAGCAGGGACATTTCAAGGAGTAACCCAAGTTAGCTCTTTAAGTTCTGCTATTCGTAAGGAAATTTTAAGTGTTGATAGCCAAGGTAGAGGCTTAAGTGCTTATGGAATATCTATGGATAGTACGGGTGTACTTTCATTTGATTCGACAGCATTTGATGCCAAAGTAGCTGCGGATCCTGCCGATGTTAAAGACTATTTTCAAGGCTCAACAACCTACAGCACCACTTCCTATAAAGGTTCTACTGTTGCAGCAGGGGCATTGAGCATTGGCTCAAAAGCCTTTTCAATTAACGGTACTGCCATTACACTGACAACAGATGCTAGTGCAACGACAGCAGATAACTTGGCTGCGATTAAAACAGCGATTAATAATGCTGGACTTTCAGGTATTACGGCAAGTATTGGTAGTAACAACAACATTGTTTTAAAAGGTGTAGCTGGTGCTGATATTGTCATTACAGGCGATACTGCAGCACTTTCTTCTTTAGGACTTCAAAGCAACAATGTTTACTCTTCTCCTATTGTCAAAGATGGTATCTTTACAACGTTTAATAGCATTATGAATGGTTATGTTAATACTACGGATGGAACTCTGACTCAGTACAATACCAGTTTAACAACACTTAAAACAGCTTTAACAACATCCAGAGCAACCGCCGTTTCGCGTTTAGATACTAAATATAACGCGATGGCAACAAAATTTGCTGCTTACGATAGCATGATTAGCAAACTAACAAATCAGTTTAGTTCTCTATCAACCATTATCAAACAATCTACTACTTCAAAGTAGCTAATTAAAGGAATTTAAAATGTATTCAAATCTAGCATATTCAACTTACTCACAAAACAATGTCTCTATTGAATCTTCTGAAAAGTTGATTAGAATGCTATATGAAGGCGTTTTACGCTTTGCATCACAAGCTAAAAGAGCAATTGAAGATGGCAGTATCGAAAAACGAACGTATTGGATCAATCGTACGTCCGCAATCTTTACAGAACTTATCAACTCACTTAATTACGATGGTGGGCAAATAGCATATTATCTCAGTGGTCTTTACGTACACCAAGTTAAACTTCTTGCTGAAGCAAATCTCAACAATGATACGTCTAAATTAGATGAAGTTATTAATGTAGCCAAAGAATTATTACAAGCATGGAAAGATGAGACTGACAATGTCGTGGATTGAATCCTTTACAATCGCTATTGTAGAAGAAAATTACACTCATATTGGTGAACTTATTGAAACGATGCCCACTTTTGAAACTGTTGATGAAGCAATCACCGCTCGTGCACTGATACAAGAAGCTTTAATAATTATGGAGCGAGAAAAAGAAAGTACTTTTGAAGCGATGCAAAAACTTAAAAAAACACGTCATTTTATTGATACCTCTACAGAATCGCACTTACAAGAATACAGAGGGTAAAACTTTACCCTCCACTTTTTTTCTAATCTTCAAAACATTTTTTAATTAAAACAGGACTCTCAGCTTTAGTTAGCAAAGAGACTACTATCGCGGTTAAGGCAGAAAGCGGCAAAGCGACAATCATTGCATCTAAAAAGGTAATTTTCCCACTTAATAGAGTATTGACACCAAAAAGTATTTTACAAAGACCTAACTCTTTTGCTTCTTGAAAATGTACAAAGACCAACCAAAACGTTGTCACAATAGTACCAACGAACATTGAAGCAATCGCTCCTTTTTTGGTCATACGTTTCCAAAATAATCCACCAAAATAAGTTGGTAAAAAAATACTCGCACAAAGCGCAAAGAAGATGGCTGTACTGCGTGCAATAATGGCGGGTTGTTGATCAAAAAAATAGGCTAATGTGACTGAAATAACGATCATCACCACAATACCCACACGTGTAATTAAGAGTGAGTTTTGATTGTGTTTTCCCGCAAGTTGTTCGAAAACATCACGACCTATTGCCGTACCCATAGCATGAAACTGACTGGAGAGCGTACTCATAGCCGCCGAGATCAATGCAAATAAAAATATAAATGAGAACCATCTAGGCATCGCGGCATTAATAAAATGAGGAATTACTTTTCCAACACCACCCGTACTTTGAAGTGCATTTTGACCTTCGTTAAACTCATAGTACCATACATTGGTGACTGAGCCCACAAGGTAAATAATCCCAGTCATCGCGATAATAAAAATACCGCCGATCAAAACAGCGCGATTGAGCTCATTTTTACTTTTGACCGTCATAAAACGAACAACAAGTTGTGGTTGTGCCAAAACGCCCACACCAACGCCCATGGCAATGGTTGTGATAATAAAAAGCCATCCTTCAGAGAGAAAAACTGGCATTTTATTCCAACCTTGAAATCCCCAATTCATAGAAAGTTTCATCAGAAAATCGGGACTGCCTGCCGCTAAATCCTTAATATTAACATTTGCAAGAGGCGCTACAGTTTTATTCCAAACCATCTCAAGTTTAGAAAGTCCAACATCCATACCACCAACGGCATCAAAAACCATAACAAGAAGGATGATCATCGCTACAAACATAATGACCCCTTGAAGCGCATCGGTTAACATAACACCTTTTAGTCCGCCTGCTAAAACATAGCCTGTCACAATGACTGACATCACTAAAAGCGCTATATGATAATCCACTTTGAAGTAAGCGACTAAAAATTCTGTTCCACCAATTAAAACAGCTGAAGTATATAAAGGCATAAAAATCGTAATCAGAACACCACCGAATACCTGAATAAACTTAGAATTAAAACGTCGTCCTAGTAATTCAGGAAAAGTGTGTGCATTGAGGCGAATCCCCATTTTACGGGTAGGATTGCCTAAAAAGACAAAGGCGATAAAGACGCCAATGAAGATGTTACAAAAAGTAAGCCATAACAAGGAGTTACCAAGCCATGCTGCCACACCACCAAAGCCAACAATCGCAGCGGTAGAGATAAAAGTCGCACCATAACTGAGAGCCATAACAAATGGATGCGTGTTTCCTCCAGCAATGAGATAATCCGCTGAACTTTTTGTTTGCTTATAGCCCACAAAGCCTAGGTAGGCAAGCACTGCGAGGTAGAGTATGATGACAATATTTTCAATTAAATTCACCCTAAATCCTTATTGATTTTAGCTTCATTTTTATCCCAAGTTTTGCGTTCAAGCACCTTCTCTTCTTTGTCTTTATTCCAGTAAATAATCCCGTAAATAATACACAAAAGAGCACTTGCATTCATCAACCAAAAAGCTGAGCCAACACCCAAATCAAATGTTCCCATTCCATCCCTTTCTTTTAAAAGTTCCTTAAAAATAATATAAAAAGCTTTAACGAAACTTTATTTCTATCTTTAATAGATTATAAAAAAGTAATAAGTTTCAAAATTGCCCATTTTAGAAGTAACGTTTTTGACACAATGCCTTAGATAAGTATTTTATAAACTAAGTTTCAATACCCTTTAAAATTACTATGTAAAAGCGATGGAGCACAACGATATGAAACAGATTTTGATGGGGAATGAAGCGATTGCCTTGGGATTGATTCACGCGGGTGTGGATATGGTCTCGGGCTATCCAGGAACGCCTTCGAGTGAGATTTTGGGAAATTTTCAAAAATTTCGTGACAAAAACAAACTTGAAGCCTATGCACAGTGGTCAACCAATGAAAAAGTTGGTTTTGAAGTGGCTTATGCGGGAGCCATCTCGGGTAAACGAACGTGTGCAACCATGAAGCAAGTGGGACTTAATGTCGCAAGCGATGCGCTCATGAGTGCTTCTTACATCGGACTCAAAGGTGCAATGCTACTTATCTCCTGTGATGATCCAGGGTTTTACTCTTCTCAAACCGAACAAGACAGTCGAAGTTTTGCCAAGTTTGCACGTATTCCTGTGCTTGACCCTTCAACACCTCAAGAAGCCTACGATATGGTGAAACTCGGCATTGAGTTTTCACATGAATTTGAATCCATTGTGATGTTACGTCCTGTCATGCGTGTCAGCCATGCTAGAGAAATTTGCGATGTAGATGATGCTTTACATGTAAAGGCAAATCAAGGCAATTTTGAGCGTAACATTCCACGCTGGGGCGCTGTTCCTCCTGCTGGAAGATTTAGACAAGGACTCGAGCAAATAGATCGTCTAGAAGCGATTAAAATGTGGAACTGGGATCATTTGATCAAACCTAAAACCCATGAACTAAAAGGTGAAAGTGTTCTCTGTCTTACCAGTGGAACGGGGGATGGTTATGTGAGAGAAGCGATGAGTGAATTAGAAATTAAAGCAGATATTTTAAAACTTGATATGCCCTACCCGCTTCCAAAAGAAAAGCTCGAAGCACTCTTTGTCAATTACGATAAAATTATTGTTTTTGAAGAGAGTTTTCCCTGCATTGAAGAGCAGTTAAGCTCTCCAAAACTATACGGAAAACTGACCAAACACGTTCATGCGATTGATGAATTTTCCAAAGATAAAGTCCTCGCTGCGTTTGCAAAAGCAGAAGTCATTGCTCCAAATCATTCGTATCAAAGTGAAAAGTACGCTAAAGAGCTTCCTAAACGTCCACCCAATATGTGCCCAGGCTGTCCACACCGTGATGTGCATTATGCCATTACAAAAGTCTTTAAAAAGAAAAAGTCTATCTACACTTCTGACATTGGCTGTTACACACTAGGGCTCAATCAAGCAGCAATCGATACGATTTTATGTATGGGAGCAAGCATCTCTATGGCGAGTGGTTTTAGTATTTCTGATCCTGATAAAACCGTTGTAGCGACCATTGGTGATAGCACTTTTATGCATTCAGGTGTTGCGCCACTCATTAATGCGGCTTACCAAAACCATAAATTTATCCTTATCATCTTAGACAATTCTACGACAGCTATGACGGGGCGTCAAACGACACCAGAACGCACCAATCCTAACCAAATCGACATCAAACGCATCATTGAAGGGTGTGGTCTAGCGTGCCATGAATACGTCTATGAGCAAGACTTGAATAAAACGGTTGACTTTATGAAATCACTTCAAGAAGCGTACAAAACAGCCACTGCACCTGTGGTTGCTGTGGTACGTGAATTTTGTGTGCTCGATAAAGAAAATGCCGTCGGTCGCCTTGGAAATGTATTTGTCGAGGTTGATGAGGACAAATGCGTCGCCTGTGATTCATGCATCACCAATTATAAATGCCCACCAATGCACTACAACACTGCTGGTAAAATGGAAATTGACCCGTTCTTATGTGCAGGATGTGGTTCATGCCTTGATGTGGTCTGTCCGACCGATGCATTTGTGAAAAAAGAGGAGAAGTAAGATGAAGTATCAAATTGTTATCGCAGGAATTGGCGGACAAGGTGCGGTCTTTTTGGTCAAAGTGCTCAGCATCGCTTCTGCAATTACAAACCAAAAATGTTTAGGAACTGAAAATCACGGCATGAGCCAACGGGGTGGTTCAGTTTCGTGTTATGTCAAAATTGGTGATTTTTACGCACCTGCCATTGATGAAGGGCAAGCCGATCTTTTAATTGCATTAGAGGGCAATGAAGCACTTCGCAATGTTCAGTATTTGAACAAAGAAAAGGGTGTCATCGTGATGAATGCCCCTAAAAACTTCCCTAAAGTTGACTTTGAAACCCACAGCATCGACGCATTTAAAAAAGCGAAAGCCAAAGAGTTTCCTATCGATGCGCTCAACGTCTATATGTTAGGCGTTACGCTGGCACTTGATACGCATTTTCCGTTTACATGTAAAGAGATTGAAGAGGCGATTACAATGATGAACGCGAAAGTGGCAGAGAAAAATATCGCTGTGCTTCACCAAGGCATTAACGATGCAAAGGCGAAGAAATGATCTGGTCAAAAGAAGAGACACTTCCACGTCATAAACTCACCGAACTTCAAACTCAAAGGCTTCAAGACACCGTTGCTCGTGTCTACGCCAATGTTCCGTTTTACCAAAAAAAGTTCGAAGAGCTTGGCATTACACCTGCTGATATTACGTCGATTGATGACATCGTCAAACTTCCGTTTACAAAGAAAAAAGATTTGCGCGACAACTATCCTTTTGGGCTTTTTGCGGTTAAAAAAGATGCGGTCGTGCGCATTCATAGTAGTAGTGGAACAACAGGAAAACCCACCGTTGTTGGCTACACACGAGCGGATCTTGATAC
>JAVHRG010000025.1:0-1265 GCA_036171535.1 Sulfurospirillum sp.
TTTAGAGATTGGTATCTTCTCATCCATGTGGAGTGAGCACTGTTCGTATAAATCAAGTAAAAAATACCTTAATGGTTTCCCCACGAAGGCTCCTTGGGTTATTCAAGGACCGGGCGAAAATGCGGGGGTTATTGACGTCGGCGATGGTATGGCAGCGGTCTTTAAGATGGAGTCACACAATCACCCAAGTTTTATTGAACCGTATCAAGGTGCAGCAACGGGTGTTGGTGGTATTTTAAGAGATGTTTTCACCATGGGTGCTCGTCCTGTAGCAAATATGAACTCCCTTCGCTTTGGTAATGTGACGAACAATGATGACACATCACGTCACCAACGTTTTCTTGTCCGTGGTGTCGTTGCAGGCATCGGTGGTTATGGTAACTGTATGGGTGTTCCGACCATTGGTGGCGAGACATTTTTTGATGAGAGCTACAATGGCAATATTTTGGTTAACGCATTTACTCTTGGTCTTGCAAAAAGTGATGAGATTTTTTACGGAAAAGCTGAAGGTCTTGGTAACCCTGTGGTTTACGTTGGTTCTAAAACAGGACGTGATGGTCTTGGTGGTGCAGTTATGGCAAGTGATAGCTTTACTGAAGCAAACAAAAGCCTACGCCCCACCGTTCAAGTAGGCGACCCTTTTGCTGAGAAACTTCTTTTGGAAGCGTGTTTAGAGCTCTTTAAAACAGACTATATCGTGGGCATTCAAGATATGGGAGCTGCGGGCTTGACGTCAAGTTCATTCGAGATGGCAGGACGAAGCGGAAGCGGTATGATCATGCATTTAGATAAAGTTCCAGCGCGTGAAGAGGGGATGCAACCGTTTGAATTTATGCTCTCAGAGTCTCAAGAGCGCATGCTCATCTGTGCAAAAAAAGGGTATGAAGACAAAGTCGTTGATATCTTTAGAAAATGGGATCTCAATGCTGAAATTATTGGCGAAGTAACCGCAACGGGAAATATGGAACTCTTCTGGCATGGTGAGAGAGTGGCAGATATGCCAGTACAACCTGTGAGCGAGCAAGCGCCTATTTATGACAGACCTACCAAAGAGCCAGCGTATCTTGCAACGATTAAAAACACAACCATTAACGATTTTGCGAAAGTTGAGAACCAAAAAGCGTTTGATACCCTTTTAAATTCTGTCGAAGTCAGCGATAAATCATGGATTTTTGACCAATACGATTCAACTGTACAAACCAATACGATCAAAGCACCAGGTAGTTTGGATGCCAGTGTGATTCGTATCAAAGAAAATGGCAAAG
>JAVHRG010000026.1:0-6365 GCA_036171535.1 Sulfurospirillum sp.
TGTCGCACAAGTGATCTAATCCGCTCTTGACTAATCACTTCATTATGGTAGACATAACACACAATTTCGTCAGATGAAACTATATGTGGAGATTTGGCTAGTAAATATTTGAGGAAAAGTGCTTCTTTCCTGCCTAAAAAAATCTTCTCTTCTTTATAAATAAAAAGAGCATTTTTAAAATCAAAACAGACATCTTTTGAAAGACAAAAAGTATCATCATTCCAAATATGACATAGTTTATAAATCCTAAAAGCGATCTCATCAGGAGAAAAATCTTTGACAATAACATCATCGTATGAGAGGTAATAAAGGGTTTGTAGCATACGAGGATTAGCCACTTTATCTAAAATGAGCAAAATAGGAGCATCATTCCCTCTCTGCCTGATAAATTTCATAATAGAAGGATCTGTAGGATTTTTGAGGTTGAGAATAAAGAGAGAATATTCGGACAAAGAAGCGCCCTCTTGAAAAATCTCTTCTTCCATTTGTATTTTTTTCATATTCATCTTTAAGCGTAACTGGTTCATAAAGATGTCAATATCATCTGCAAGTTCCCGATCGGGTTCAAGAAAAAGTACTTTCACTTTTCTCCTTTTCGTTGGATTTGTATGGTTTCTAGTATAGCATTTCTAGACTGTTTTTATTCAGGAATATAATATTTCATTATATTCCTGAAATAATAAAGGTAGTATAAAAATCTATATCAGATAAAAATTTGAGTGATTCAAAATTTATCGGAATCACTCAATACTCTAAAATTTATAGTTAACGTTTACCCACAACTCATCCGTTGAAAGCGACTTCGTTTTCACATCTGCAAGAAAATAATCTTTATCAAATGTGACATAAGTAACATCTGTTGTTAAACCTTTAAGTGCTGGAATAGCATAACTTAATTTGACAGAATAGCCATCAACCTCTAGTTTGCTATTCGCAACTGTTGAAATGGTTGAAGCGGAAGGTGCATCTTGTTTTGCGGTTACATAAGCAAGCTCTGTTGTAAGTCCATTAACTCCAAGTTTTGAAAAATCATACGTTGTGCTAAGTTTATAAGTGTCTGTACCAGCATAACCATTAAAGACCAATGGTCCACGAATAGGTAGGATGGTATAACATAATGGGCCATTACCAAGACCTAGAAGCATATCATCACCGTTACTTACCGTTGTATACGCTAAAGCAGCACCAAATCCATAAAGCTCAGTAAATCCTACACGAAGTCCAAGCATATTACCATCAATATGAGCTACATCCAAGTCGCTACCAGCACGTGAACCTCTGTAATTTCCATCAAAGTTGAGTTTGAAGTTACTGACAGGCAGTACATAATTTGCTTCAGTATAGTAGAATGAAACATCATCTGTTTTATTTGTCGGACTAATACCATATGGACCTGCACCCGCAGGAATTGCTGTTTTAATACGAACATCATTTGCTTGAGCAAATTGTGCGGTTAACGTAAGATTTGAAACAGATTTATTAATAGCACCTAATGAATATGCACCATCAAATTCAAATGTAGATGGACCTGCACCTGCTAAGATAATTTGTTTTGCAAACTCAGGTGCTTTATATGTGTTTGCTACACCATTGAGGACATCGCTTGTTCTACCTTGGAATTTATCCACATAGTGCGCAAATACTGTTGTTTGTGGTAAATCCGTATTGGTAATAGACACACCTTCAAAAGACTCTCTGAAGAAGCGGGTAGGATTTCCAGAAAGAAGCGGTGTTGAGATATATTGGCGACCAACTTTAACATCTGTTTTGCCAATTTTATACCCTAAATAAGCTTCTGAGAGAACAGATCCTTGACCTGATTCTTCTTTATTAAAAAGTGCTTTTGCATCATCTGTTGCAAAGGGAGTCGAGCTTCCTTGGAATGTTGTACCGAATCTAAAGCCATATAACGTATCGGTTACATAACCTAGTTCAATACCCACGTTTAAAATACTTTCATGAGATGCCTTTGAGTAAAAGTTACCCTCCTCGTCATTATCCCAATACCATGCTTTTAATGTACCATTGACTTTACCATTTTTAAAAGCATCTGCTAATGTATCTGCCGCATACATATGACTACCAAGTCCCAAAACCATAATTGTAACGATACTAAGTTTAGCGAGTTTCATCTTTTCTCCTTTTTTTGTCCATTTTGTGCTTTACATGTAAAACACTGTCTGCCCCATTCGTTTACCGCAAAAACAATGGGGCTTCTCTTTATTATTTTATTTCATCTCTTCGGCTAATTTTTTCTCTGCCGCATCTTTTGGTTTGTCTAGCTTACCTTTGTAGTATTCGTACTCAGGTTTGTAGTAGTTCAGCATACTTCTAAGCCCATGATGCCCCACTTCAACGTGACAGGAAGCACAACTAATGGCTTTATCTGTCTCTTTCAAACTGTCGTAATGCGCATGCATTTTGCGACCTTTTTCACTAATGGCTTCATTGGTTTTATAGTTAGTATGACACCCATAACATGCTTCATCGCGTACAAAATGTGCCCTATTCGCACGGTTAGCCTGCCAATTAATCGCATCAGGATTGCCAAAGAAGTGAATCGCTCCTTCTACAACACCATTTCTCGCCTTGGTAGCAATATAAGCAATGACATTATCATGAGGTAAATGGCATGTAACACACGATACTTTAATGCCCACTTTACCGTTTCCACCATGCACATCATTATGATAGGCTGCAACCATCGGTTTCATCTCATGACACACAATACAAAACTTGTCGTCACTGGTTCGATGCAGTCCTTCATAAAGAACCCATGAACTGAGCAACCCTATCAAAATACCGACTAACCCCATAAGGATAAAGTTGTTTTTTATGATGAGAAATATTTTTTTGATCATGGTGTCGGCCTCATCCAAATCTTAACATCATTACTATGGCAAGATAAGCACATATTTTCAGATGGTTTGTGTTCATTGTGACACTCGTCGCAATAAAGCTTTGGACCATCATGAATGGAGTTATGTGGATTGGTATGTAATGCATCCATAAATTTAAGTCTATCTGCCAAAAATTGTTTCGTTTTATGACACGATAAACACCCTTTATCTTCAATCGCTTTAAAATTTTTAGGGTCAGTCCCTTGACCTTCATGACAATCTGTACATTTGAATGCAAGCTTTTCATGGTGAGGCTTCATGGGAAATTTTTCTTTCAACTCAGGCGTAATTTTCACCTCAGGGGTAGGAGGCGTATTTGCCTCACTACCGATAAGCGACATCACACTGAAGATAAGAAAAAACCCTACTGCTAAAAGAGTTTTTTTGCTACCCATGATTAGATATTTTCTCCTGCGATCATACCAAATGTTAAACAATCCGTCACGGCAACTGTTCCTAAACGGCTTGCACCATGAGTTCCACCTGTGACCTCACCTGCGGCATAAAGACCTGGGATTGGTTTGTTGGTATTTCCTGAAATGACTTGTGCTTTGGTATTGATGTGTAAACCACCCATTGTATGGTGAGGTTTTGGTACCAAACGAATCCCATAGAATGGTCCTTTCATATCGATAGGTTCACCGCCTTTGAGCTCTTTAAGTGAGTCACCTTTAAGGGTTTGTTTTTTGAACTCGTCTTCAACACCATTTTTCACGTCTTCATTGTATTTTTTAACCGTTGCCTTAAGAGCATCTGCTGGAATTTTATAATTTGCAGCAAGCGCATCAAGCGTATCGAATTTTTTCATAACGCCGCCAGACAACCCTTTTTCGATAATTGGATAAATTTGCTCTTCAAAGGTATTGTATGTACCAAGGGTAACAGGATATGATTTTGGATCTTTTCTTAAGATAACATACTCAGCATCTGCCCTTGTTTTACGATCGGCCATTTCATTCATGAAACGTTTACCATTTTTAACATCAACGGCAATACCGAATTTAAAGAGACCTTGTTGAGTAAGCAAAGGAGCTACACCGAAACCTCTCTCATCTGGGCTTGCCCATGGTCCTTGTTGAATCCAGTCAATATGAACAGGAAGTGCTCCAATTTGGAATGCTTTAAGCAATGCACCTGCGGTTGCACCATCATGGTTGGTAGCATCCATATCTTCGACAAGGCGTGGATCTTGAATTTTTCTAAAGACTTTATCCATAGAGAAACCGCCACTGGCTAAAACAATACCTTTTTTTGCTTTGTAAACTTTTTTATCACCTGTTTTATTTTCGACATCATCGCTCAAAAGTTTTGCATCAAAACGGTAGTTGATACGAGCCGTGACACCCACAACAGCGGTACCATCGTTACTCATAACAAAATCATCCATTTTGGCACGTGTCAAAATTTTACAACCAGGAAGTTTTTCAACAAACTCATGCATCGGTTTAATAACGCCTGAACCACTCATATTGTCCGTTACCAAAGATCTTGGAACAGAGTGTCCACCAAACCATGCTGGTTTAACATCTTGCCATTTAGCACCACATTTAATAGAGAAGTCTAATGCATCTTGTGATCGTTTAACAATGGTCTCTAGTAATTCAACATGGTTGATACCAAGACCTGCTTTGAGACAATCCGCGATAAAAAGCTCACCTGAATCTTGAATGCCGTATTTTTTTTGCCATGTGCTGTTAGGAACAGCCATACCGCCACCATTGATAACAGAGTTACCGCCTACGCGTCCCATTTTTTCAAGAATAAGCACTTTGTAACCACGCTCAGCTGCTTTTGCAGCTGCTGCTAGACCCGCAAAGCCAGTACCAATGACGATAACATCGTACTCTTCATCAAACTTAACATCTTTTTCCATTGGAGCAGCCGCCATTGCATTTGCTGCACTTAACATTGCTGCACCTGCGCCAACTACGCCTAATTTTAAGGCATCTCTTCTTGACATCGTCTCTTTACTCATTGTATTACTCCTTTTTGAAATAGTGTTTTTTATTTCTAACTTAATTTTAATAACTAACTGTGAGATTTAATGTGAGATATGTGAAATATAATTGTTTATGCAGTAAAAAGTATTGATTCCTACACAATATGAATCAAAAAGGGTCTTAAAAACTAAAAAATGCTCTTGAATAGATTAAAAAAAGAAGAAAATGAAACTAAAGAGGTTAAAGGAAGTTATAAGTTGGGCACGGAATGTGCCCTATCAAAAGTCTTGGAAGTTATTTAATGATGGACTAAAAGGTTTGTCACTTCGCATAAAAAGGCACAACTGCCTTCATACAAAATGTTATGGCGTAGCCCAATACCCACTTGCTCATAATTGGGAAAGCCTCGAATCAACAGTTCTTTATGATGTTTATGGGCTAGACGTTCACCATGATAGTTGGTAATGAGCAAATCCATAGCCGGAAGAGCTTTTTCCACCTCTTCTAAATCGCCAATGGCAACTTTACATGTAAAGGCTTCTTGCACTTCACTGCGCTGCGCGATGTACGCCTCACACGTACTTCCAGCTTCTCTAAGTGCTTTGGAAATCGCATAGGCACTGTCAGGTTCATCCGCGATGACTATCTTCGCTTTCCCCAGTGTAAAATGGGTATCTAAGAGCACATCTTGCAAGCGAGCACGCCATCGTTTTACCACACTTGGCACACTTTTACATTGCATCAATTCAAACAGTTTGGCATAAAAATCATCACTCGCTTCTAAGCCCATGAGGCTATCAAAATGCAGATGGGTGCTTTGAGGGAATTTTTCATTGAAAAGTTCTCCGCATTTTTTAACCGAACGCCCTATGGTGATGACAGCACCCGCATCGCCTAGTTTTTCGATGTCGGATACGCTAATACCTCCACTGCTGAGCGCGCCTTGTTTGACACCCAAATGACCATCGAGTGAATCGCTGAGATCAGGCAGGGCATAGACTTCCAAGTCCAGAAGTTCTAACGCTTCTTTGAGTTTTTCAACTTCAATAGGACTAAAATTGACATTGGGGACAAAAAGGACTTTATCTTTTCGAACATGCGTGGTTGGCTCTATAAGTTGAGTAATGATGTTTTGAACACTCAAACTCCATCCGCTCTCCAGCCCTCCTTCAAAATCGGGTGTATGCACGTACACCATTTTTTGCTTCTCTTTTAAAAGCAGCGTTGCCCCTTTGATATCATCACCTTTGGTTTCTGTCATACCTGTTGTAAAAAGTCCGACCAAATCAGGCGTTACTTTTTTGGTAATGTTTTCTACCGCTTCGGAAATGCCTTTATCGCCACCATCAATGACGGCGGTAATGTCATTGACCGCGGTGGTTTGAATGGCGATAGGATCGTTGAAGTGTCTGGTAAAAAGTACCTTCGTAAAGGAAGCACACCCTTGCGCCCCATGCATCAACGGCATACAATTTTTGATGCCCAAAAAGGCGAGCGTCGCGCCCATCGGTTGTGAGAGCTTGAG
>JAVHRG010000027.1:0-6287 GCA_036171535.1 Sulfurospirillum sp.
TCTCCCCTCAGCACTGAGCAGTCGTGTATCCAGTGTTCCGCTTGCACTTGTCCCCGTGTCGGTTTTAAACAGTGATGTATTGATGTGGGTGGTGTCGGTGTTACGTCTGTTGAGATCATCACTGTTCTCTTTGTCGGTGATAGTGATCGTACCTGTTCCTAATGTGGCAAGTGTTTTGGTGCGTTCGTAGGTCATTCCTGTGGAGAGCTGTGCGGAGAGTGAGCTAATATCACCTTGAGGATTCACCCCTGTACCGATTCCTAGACCTTGGCTATTGGAAGATTGGGTGTTGGTAGTGTTTTCAAAGGTCAGGGTTTTTGTCGAGAGGTTTAGGTGGTGGTTATCGTGGAAGATTTCATTCTCGTCGGTACTTCCTGCAGCGATGAGAGAGCCTTTGAGATTCGTGTTCTCGCCTACGGTTATGGTGACGTTATTACCGGTAAGGGAGGTGAGGATAGTTTGTTTGTCACTGCTTTGGCTTTTGGTACTTCCTATTGAAGCATTTCCACCGCTAAGGGAAGTGTTATTTCCCCCTACCGATATGCCTACACTGGCGTTCATACCGTGTGATGCACTGCTGGAACTGTCACGTACCGATTCGACGTTTAGGTTATTACCGATCGTGAGGTTGAGGGTATCGTCTGCTCTCACGGTTGCCCCTTGGAAGGTGGCATCCTTCGAGGTTGTGATATTCATCGTGTTGGCATTGAGATTAGCGTTATGGTTGGTTTCACTCTCATGGGTGGCATGGTTTTCACCATAGCCCAAAGATGCACCCGATGCGCCTCCTCCGTATACGCTCATAGTGATCGAACCGCTTATATCTTTGCTATCCCTATTTTGGGTGGTGGTATCGTGGGAGGCTTGGACGTTAAGGTCATGGGTATCGATATTTAGGGTATCGGTAGCGTTGACGTTTGAACCGCTAACGGTGACACTTGTGTCTTTGGTACTGTCGGTTGCGATAGTGATGTTTTTAGCGTTTAGGGTAGAAGCGTTTGCGTGTGTTGCGCTTGTATCGGTAGAGGTTTTAGACCCTGTCACATCAAACGATATTCCTGCATTAAATCCCAAGGTTCCACTACTGGCTGCTGCTGCGGCTCCTTGGGATGCTATCGCTGCGGTTTTGGATGCCACATTGGCAGTAGCCAAGGTAATTGCCGCGAGATAATAGTGCTCATTTTCTTTCGTAGTGGAGATCACCTCTTTGAGGTCTTCTATATCGCTGTAATCAACTCCGAGAATGTTGTTTTTATAGTCTGTTTGCAAAAAATCCAATGTCGCTTCGAGATTTTTCACTTCCCGTTTGTAGTTACGGTAATCCTCTTTGGTCTGTTGGAGTTGTTGGGTGGCTTTGAGGACGTTATCGACCGCAACGGCGGTTTGGACGTATTCGTTTTGAACGACGAGGTTTATTTCGGCGCTGGCGTGTTTGGCTTGGGTTGTGGTATTGGTCATATCGACACTTTCGGTGATGGCAATGTTGCCGGTTTTACTTTTGAGATCGATGGTCTCTTGTGCCGTAAGGTTTGAGCCTTTGATGGCTATATCATCACTGGAGTTTAATGTGACGTTTTTACCCGAG
Organism: Sulfurospirillum sp.; assembly: GCA_036171535.1. Lineage (GTDB taxonomy): Bacteria > Campylobacterota > Campylobacteria > Campylobacterales > Sulfurospirillaceae > Sulfurospirillum. The sequence goes on from JAVHRG010000027.1 coordinate 1,586, forward strand.
GTGATGGAAGAGCCTACGTTATGTACCCCTTGGGCGGAGGTGGTGGTTTCATCCAGTGTTGCGCTGGCAACATTGAATTTAAGTTTGGTATCCTTGCCATTGGTGAGATTGGTGGTCGCATCGTTAACTGAGTCAAAGAGGTTGGTGAGTTTGACCTCTTCGTGTTTGTCCAAGGTGGAGGCGTTGTGCAACTCTTGGGCGGTGGCTACGTTTATTCCTCCGATATCGGCTTTGATGGTGACATCGTCTCTTGCATTGAGATGGGAACCTATGATGTTCGTTGTTCCTGTGTCTGCGGTGATGTTTCCTCCTGCGGTGATGGAAGAGGATTTTGCGGTGGTGTCGTAGTTGTCTTTGGTGTGGATGTCTTGGGTATACAGTGACCCTGCATCGATTCCGACGAGGTTTAGTATTCCAAGGGGGTTAAAGGAGCTTTTTTGGCTCTCATGTTTTTCGCTTTTACTCTCTTCCCCTGCGATGATATTCAGGTTCTCGCTTGCTGTGAGTTGCACATCTGCAGCGGAGGTAACCGTTGAAGCCACCACATTAATATCTTTTCCCGACGTGAGGATAATATCTTTGGCTTCTGTTTTTACGGTCGCTTCGTGTAGTTTAATTGCATTCGTGCTATCAAGGGAGGAAGCACTTTTTAATCCCCCTAAGCTACTGGAGCTTTCTTGGTGGAGGTGTGCTTCACGGTATGCTTTAGCCACCACATTAATATCCCCTCCTGCTTTCACACTGAGGGTATTACCTGCGGTGAGGTTTGCTGCTTGGAGGGTGGTGTCTTCTCCTGAGGTGATGGTGATGTTATTACCACTGAGGGTGGAACCTATTACGCGCTCGTGGAGGTTTTGGTCTTCTTGGCTGTGGCTGCTTAGCAGGGAGTGGCTATGGTTTTTTATATCAGAGTATGCTACATCGTTATTGGCGGTTATTGCTACGGCATTGCCTGCTTTTAGGGTGAGGTCTTGGGCTGTGGTGAGGTTAGTGCTGATGATACTAAGGTCATGGGCAGCGTTTAGGGTGAGGTTACCCCCTGCGTTAAGGCTACTTGTGTGGTTGGTGGTGGTGGTGATATTCGCCCATAACACTTGAGCTAGAAGAATTACTAAAAGGGAAGTTTTAATAGTTTTAGACATTAAAAAAATTTACTTTTACGGATAAAAATAAAATAAAATAAATAAAAAGGTATATGTAACTTCTGCAATCAACATATATAACATTACAATCCCATTTCGGAAAACACCTGATAAAATAAATCGTAAATATCCAACCATTAGCATTAAAAAAATCCATTCAATAGCAATATATTGCAGCTTATGTGATATATACACAAAATGCACTATTACAATAAAATACACCATGGTTACAACCATAATTATTGAAGGTATGAGATAAGGATTTTTATTTTGAAATATACGCACAATATTAACCATTATAAACCATACAGCTTTCATAAAAAGCATCATTTTTTATTCTCATTTATCCATGAATTTATAATAATACCAGTTAGTGATGTTCCACCAATAGCTCCAGCCCACATGATACTTCTACCAATAATGTCCAAAGAAGGATCAAAAATAATCCCATTTGCACCAATATTTCTAGGCTTAATATCATTCATAGGGGTACCTAAACGCTTACTACCCTCTAACCAAATTTTCCAAAAATCTTTTCCATCATATTTTCCAGCATCTTGAATTTTTAAAATACCATTTTCATAACTAAATGGGGGAGCCATATCTCCCAACTTATTTAACCCTTCTACTTGTGCATTAAGTTGATTATTAGCATACCACTGTGCAATTGTGGACGCTTCGGGATCAACAGTTTTAATGTAGTAGTTGCCTTCTTTACGGATAAGTGTTCCAGGACTTGGCTTGACATCTAAAACACCATTTCCTACCGCCTTAGCTCCAGCCATTTCGACTTTGCTTATTGTCGTTAGTCCCTTGAATCCACTATACGTCTCTCCTATCATAAGGGCAAGCTCACCAAGGTTTCTACCTGTGTCTGTCGCCATTTGACCCTGATAGGCTTGATCACCTACCAATGCATCTTGGACATTGGTAAGCTTATTTACTATTTTATTATACTCTTCTACCCCTATTTTAGCCACAGCTTCAGGAGATGAAAGCAAATTTAATAATGCTGTCACTACCTCTTTAGGGTTTGTAATGACATTACCAAGTGATTTTAAATCTTCCAATACTTTTTCACCACCACCTGCTACTATTCCTTTACCAAATTTAACATAACTATCAAATCCTTTAAGGTAATTGTTTTGTATGACACTTTGGGATTCTACTTGTGCATTGTATAACTCTTGATCGCTAATATTTTCTTTGGTAAGGATCGTAGTAGCTCCACTGACGACACTGCTTAGGTTTTGTATCAGGGCTTCTGCCTCAAGTTGGCTTGTTTTACTCAAGATAACATCATCAAGCAAATTATTTCCTATATAGTCACTGACGATATGCCCCGTTGCGGTTGCGATAGCACCACTGCTAAAATCTCCCCCTTTGAGTTGTGCTATTGTCCCCCCTATAAGTGCGTGGGTGAGGGTTTTCGGGATAGGAAATGCTGGATTATTGTCGTAGAGTTCATGTCCTACGTATTCAAATGCTTTGGCGCTTAGGGTGTTAAGGGTTGATTGTTTGAGAACATCTTCTAGGTTTTGACCGTAGATCGTTGATTGGGCTAGTGAGTGCAAGAGGGTTTGTTGGGCAATTTGTCCGTAAGACAGAGGGATAAGATGACCGGTATTTGGGTCTATTTGGTTAAAGCCCATTTGCGTATCGACCATAGTGACTACACCAGCAAAAGCTCCTGCTTTAACGGCGTTGGTGGTCATCGTTTCTACATTGAGGTTAAGTGCATTACCGGTAATAGCAGAACTTACCAGTGCGGTAGCAGTCTGCTGTGCGAGTGAGGTGATGGTTGCGTTGACAGCACTTTGGACAACTTGATTGGTGATACCACTGGTTAATCCACTCCCTACACCTGCAGTAAAGTAAGCAACGGCGGATTGGACTATTATTTGACCCATTTGGGAAAGGGAGGTACTTTTTTGGTTCCATTCTTGGGAGTTAAGTTGTGCTTGTATCGTTTTAATCGTGGTACTATCAAGTTTTTGTTCTGAAGAGATAGCGGTGATTAGGCTATTTGGGTCTAATGCGTTGCTAAGTTGTTCTTTTCCATTGATTGTGATGGATTGTGCATTGATGGAAGCTTCTATTGCTTTTTCGTGAATACTTCCAATATCTTGGAGGGTTCTTGTCATAACACCACTGTTATCACTAAAGGAGGTATGGGTATCGTTGGTTTTATCACTAAAAAGTACAATCGTATTGGCTAATATGTCTAGGGTGTCTGCCTCTATTTTACTCCCTTCTATAATCAAATTATTGGAGCTTAAGTGTATATCCTTTGCTTGGATGTTACTGGAAGAGACACTACTATGAGAGAGGTTATCCATTGCTTGCGATTTAATCATAGAACCAAAAGCGGAATTTGATTCTTCGTGTTTCGTGTAGTTAGTATATGCTTTAGCCACCACATTAATATCCCCCCCTGCTTTCACACTGAGGGTATTACCTGCGGTGAGGTTTGCTGCTTGGAGGGTGGTGTCTTCTCCTGAGGTGATGGTGATGTTATTACCACTGAGGGTGGAACCTATTACGCGCTCGTGGAGGTTTTGGTCTTCTTGGCTGTGGCTGCTTAGCAGGGAGTGGCTATGGTTTTTTATATCAGAGTATGCTACATCGTTATTGGCGGTTATTGCTACGGCATTGCCTGCTTTTAGGGTGAGGTCTTGGTTACTGGTTAGGGTACTGCTTTGGATCGTAATATCGTTGTTTGCGTTTAGGGTGAGGTTACCTCCTGCGTTAAGGCTACTTAGGTGGTTGGTGGTGGTTTGGAATTCACTGCTTCCTTGTTCCCATAGTGTGGTCGTATGGCTAGTTTGTGCTTGGGAGCTTAGGGTGATGGTATTTCCACTGAGTGTCATGGTACCTTGGGAGGTTGCGGTGGTGCCAATGAGGGTGAGGTCGTTATGGGCGTTTAGGGTGAGGTTACCGCGTGCGGTGATCGTTGCCGTATCACCCAGAAGTCCCAAGCTGCCGCTTGCCCCTGCGTAAGGATTTACTGTGAAGTCACTGCTGCTTCGTTGGGAGAGGATACTTCCCTCATCACTGGTGAGGCTAACGTTATTTCCCTCTAGGGTACCGCTGGTGTTGGTGATGTCTTTTGTGGTGTGGAGGGTGAGGTCACCGCTACTGTGGATGGTCCCTCCTGTGTTGGTGAGGTGTGAGGCGTTAAGGGTGAGGTCATGGGTGGCTTTGAGTTCTCCGCTGTTGGTGATCCCCTCATTGGCATTTAGGGTGAGGTCACCTCCTGCGATAATTCTCCCTCCGGGGGTGAGGGTTTGGTTTTTGGGAGCTAAGTAGACCACGGGTACGAGGACGCTTTGTCCTGCGACGACTTTTGTTTCCATCCATACAATATCACGATCCAGTGAGGCGATTTGGTCTGAGGAGAGGGCAATTCCAAATTTGAGGTTAAGGGCATCATGGAGGGCAAGGGCGTTATCCATAAGACCTTGGTATTGGGCGGTATCATTACCGTATCCCTCAAGGGTATGGTGACCGCTTAGTTTAAAGACCGCATCACTCACCAGTTGGGTTTCGTAGCGGGCATC
>JAVHRG010000028.1:0-6236 GCA_036171535.1 Sulfurospirillum sp.
GTCCCAAAACTGGTTAAAGAAGGATTTCATGGCGAGATTATTGCGACCGATGCAACGCTAGATATTGCGTATATTATGCTTTTGGATAGTGCTGGTTTGCTTGAAGAAGAGTACCAAACATTGCTGAGAAAAGCGCTTCGCCGTGGTGATGAAAACAGTGTGCAAGAGCCTCTCTACACGAAAGAACATGTGGAACAAGTCTTTACAAAAAAACTTCATCGGGTTCTATACGATGAAATCATTAAGCTCACCCCGTCTGTAAAGCTTTGCCTTCATAATGCAGGTCATATCATGGGAAGTGCCTTCGTTGAGGTCAATTATGAAGAAGATACCCTGCATAAAAGTGTTGTTTTCTCAGGTGATTTGGGGAGTAAAAACCGTTTACTTCTGAATAACCTCAGTTCTATTAATCAGGCAGATGCACTTTTTGTTGAATCTACGTATGGGGATAGAGAGCATAAAGCGTTAGAAGAGAGTATTAAAGAGTTTAAAGAGGCCATTATTCAGACGATTGAAGCGGGAGGAAACGTGGTCATTCCCTCTTTTGCCTTAGAGCGTACACAAGAGATTTTATGGTTATTGCATCAGATGCACCAAGAGGGATCGTTGCATAACTGCCACGTTTTTTTAGACAGTCCATTAGCCATTGAAGCAACGAAGATTTATAAAAAATACCCTGCTGAACTGAATAAAACATTAGGATTGCGTGTCAGTTTAGGGGATGATCCTTTTGATTTCCCGGAACTTCAATACACGCTACGGAAAAAAGACTCGATGGAAATTAATGATGTTGAAAAACGCGCTATCATTATTGCAGGAAGTGGTATGTGTAATGGTGGTAGGGTCGTGCACCACCTTAAACAACGCATTTGGAATCCCAAAAATGCTGTTGTTTTTGTTGGATTCCAAGTTCAAGGGACATTGGGGCGCAATATCGTTGATGGGGAAGAGTTTGTTCGTATTTACGGGGAAGATATCAAAGTACGTGCAAAAGTTTATACGATTAATGGATTTTCAGCGCATGCAGATCGTGTGGATATATTGGCTTGGATCAAACACATCACAGGACTCAATCTGATCTACTTAATCCATGGTGAAACCGATAAACTAGAGCTCTTTAAAGCCTATTTAAACGAAAATATTGACACTAAAGTGCATATTGTTAAAAAAGCAGAGAGTATTCATCTTTGAGAATTGACACTATAGCTTTTAAAATGCTATAGTTTGCCCAATATAGTTTATTGCTCAGAGCCTTCTTCTGTTCTTTAGTGCTATTTTGGCTTGTTATAAAAGTCTTATGAAAAGAGTCTTGACTGATGATTAGAGCAATGTTGTATCGTGTCTCCTTATTGCAGGCATTAGCGGTGATGATTATTATCTCACTGCTATTGCCTCTACCGCTTTTGATGCTGACATATGCTAATAGTACCTACAAAGATAAACAAGAAGAATTTACAACACTCAATACCAAAAAATTTAATCTTTCCTCTACCATTTTTGTTGAATCTTTGTGGAATTTTTATCCCGAACTTGGGCAAAAAATGCTTGATCAACTCCTTCTTGATCCAAAGCTTAAATTTGTTCATGTCGACGATAGTGATGGCAAACTTTTCTTAGGTTGGGATAATAAAAACAATAGTGGAAATGACAACATATTTTTACTACGCAAAGTATTGGAAAAAGATAATGTTGTCGTTGGAAGCTTAGAAATGGGCTTTATTCGTGAAGACCTCATAGCTTCTATTATGGCCGATATGTCGCTCTTTGGCTACATTCTTTTTTTACAAATCTTCTTTTTGATTGTGCTTATCTCTTGGATTTACTACTATAAAATTATTAAACCGATTAGACGATTAGTTGAACACTCCACTCTTTTAGCCCATCAAAAACTCGATGAGCCTTTTATTTGGGATGAAAATGACGAAATAGGAACGCTTGGTTTTGCGCTTGATAAGACAAGAATTCAGCTTAAAAGCTTGTTTGACTCTTTAAAACATGAAAATGAAATACTCGACGAGAAAGTCAAACAACGAACCAAAGAACTGGAAGATGCCAGTCGATACAAATCTGAATTTTTAGCCAACATGAGTCATGAAATTCGCACACCCATGAATGCTATCATGGGCATGTCTCATCTTATGCGCAAGACGGCTCTTAATAGTACGCAATTGAGCTATATAAACAAGATTAAAGAAGCCTCTTCGGTGTTGCTTCGTATCATCAATGATGTTTTGGATTTTTCTAAAATTGAAGCGGGTAAGATGGAAGTCGAATTGGTCGCCTTTGATTTGCATAAAGAACTTAAAAAAAGCTGTTCAATTTTTTCTGTGCTTGCTAAAGAAAAAGGGATTGGATTTCAATGTGATTTTGTGGAAAGCAATCGCTTTTTCAAAGGTGATCCATGTAAAATCATGCAAATTGTCAATAATTTTTTAAGCAATGCCATCAAGTTTACGAAAGAGGGCGCTGTTATTTTAAGCGTACACGAAAAAGTCAATGAAGATACTACTTCTACCTTGACCTTTCATGTCAAAGACAGTGGTCTTGGCATTCCCAAAGAGAAACAATCGCTTCTTTTTAAAGCATTTGGGCAACTGGATGCTTCCGTCACACGCAAACATGGGGGAACTGGATTAGGGCTTTACATCTGTACGCAACTGGCTTCAATGATGCATGGCTATATTACACTGGAAAGTGAAGAGGGAAGGGGAAGTCTTTTTAGTTTTACCCTTAACCTTCCCCTTGCAAAAGGGCTTGATCTACCGCATGAAAATAATGCAGCCAATACCTATGAGCCATTGCGTATTTTACTGATCATTGATCAGCAAAAAGAGAGTGAGATGCTGTGTGATTTTATTCGTTCATTTGGCTTCTTTGTTACGGCACAAAAAAGTAGTGATGATATTATCTCTCAGATTAAAACACTCGATAAACCGCATCATCTTATCATTCTTGATTATGAGCTCTCCAAAGGGGTTAATGGAGTTTCTTTTTATGAGCAGTTGCTCCAAAACGTTATTTTATCTGATATTCCTCCCGTTTTGATGCTTGCGACGAATGATGATGCCGAGATTAAAAATCGTATTTACAGCGCTGGCATCAAAGCTTGCTTGAAAAAACCGATCAATCCTTCAATGCTTTATGATGAACTTGTTTCCTTGTCGGCAGGAAGTTCTCAAACATCGCTTTTTGATCCATCCAAGATAGACCTTTCTCAAAAACGTATTTTAGTTGTGGAAGATAATGACATTAACCTTGAAGTAGCGACGTATTTACTCAAAGAAACCCATGCTAAAGTTGAAATTGCGCGTAATGGATTAGAGGCTGTGGAAATAATTCAAGAGCAAGAGCATCCTTTTGATCTTATCTTGATGGATGTTCAGATGCCTTTGATGGATGGGTATGAAGCAACACGCATTATTCGTAAAGAACTGAATATTTTAACACCTATTGTAGCCATGACCGCTAACGTGATGGTTCAAGATATTGAAAAGTGCATTCAAGCGGGTATGGATGCGCACATTGGTAAACCTTTTGAGGTTGAAGATTTTTATGGCACCCTTTTAGAAGTTTTACATGTAAGCCTTTCGATTGCGCCTAAACAGCAAGCCAATACAAAAAAACGTGTTAAATTACCTTTTAATAAAAAAGAGGCCATCAAGAAACTAGGTGGAAATGAAGCCCTATGGCAAAAGCTTTTTTGCAGTTTCTATGAGACCTACCTTCTTATTCCAGACAAGCTACATGAATTTGTAGAAAAGCAAGAGTTAGCAACACTTCTTGACTATCTGCATACGCTCAAAGGACTGTCTGGAACGATAGGTGTTTCTCTCCTTGAAGAGGCTTTGAGTGTCATGGAAAAATCTTTAAAAGAGCACAAAAGTATCCAAGGTGGTGTTCTTGAAGCTATTTTGACCGAGCATCACTCTTTGTTAACGACATTGCGTGATGAGTATAATGGTCTCGATCCTAAAATGTATCAAGCGTTGCATGTACAATCTTCCGAATCAGAATATTCTTTAGAAGAATTACTGAAAGAACTTAAAGATGCTCTTGAAATATCGAATGTATCAAAAATAAATCTTGTGCTAGAGCAATTATCTTCAGTAGATACAATGCGCGAACATGAAGTCTTTAAGATGCTACTTCTTTCCTGTAAATCTTTTGATTTTGAGGCAGCATTGGAGTATTTAGCGCGTTTAAATGAGGAGATAACGTATGGCTAAAATTTTGGTGATTGAAGATACACCTGAATATATTGAGATGCTGAGCTCTTTACTAAACGAATATGAAGTTTATGCGGCAAAAGAGGGTAAAAAAGGGATTTTATTAGCAGAAACTATTATGCCCGATTTGATTTTACTAGATATTAATATGCCTTTGATGACAGGGTATGAAGTCTGTCGTAGATTAAAGCTCAATGAAAAAACACATGCGATTCCTGTCATTTTTCTTACCGCCAATGATGGGAGTGATTTTGAAGAGACGGGGTTTAATTTAGGGGCTGTTGATTTTATTTCAAAGCCTTTTCATGCAAAGGTTTTAAAAGCAAGAGTGAAAACGCATATAGCATTGTATCAGCTCCAATTTCATTTACAAGAACAAATTAATGAGAAAACGGAAGAGGTACGTAAACTCAACCATGAAATGACGTATCTTGCCGCTTCTATTGCAGAGCTCAAATCAAAAGAGACGGGGCAACATTTGAGGCGTGTAGCAGAGTTTTGTTATCTTTTATGTAAATTTTTGGGTCAAGATGAAGCGGAATGTGAAAAGATCAAAATGGCATCGGTATTGCATGATATTGGTAAAGTTGGCATCAGTGATGAAATTCTCAATAAACCCTCCAAACTTGATGCCACAGAGTGGAAAATGATGCAAAGTCACTCATCTTTGGGTTATACAATGTTAATTGACTCAGAATTTTCACTGATGCATCTTGCAGCAACCATTGCCCTTGAACATCATGAGCGTTGGGATGGAAAGGGTTATCCTCATGGTAAAAAAGGTGAAGATATCTCTTTTGTTGGGCGTATTTGTGCGGTAGCAGATGTTTTTGATTCTCTTTTAGATAAACGTGTTTACAAAGAGCCTTGGGACGAGAAGGCGGTTAAAGACTATTTTATGACAATGTCAGGTTCTCAGTTTGACCCTGTTATTGCCAATAGTTTGCTGGAAAATTTTGATATGTTTATCTATACATGGAAATCGCTGAACCGACCCAAAGGCAAGTAATGAAATGTATTCTTCTCTTGTTTTTTCTCTGTTTATCTTTGCATGCGGAGGTTTTTAAAGTCTATACCGAGCAAAATCCTCCTTATAATTTTTTAGAAAATGGAAAAGTCAAAGGGCAATCCACCCTTCTCTTAGAGCAATTATTTCAAAAAAGTGGCCATCAAATTTTTGACAATAATATTTACCTTTTGCCTTGGACGATTGGTTATCATGAAGTTTTAAATAAAAAAAATACGATGCTTTACTGTATGGCTCGTCTTCCTGAACGAGAAGCTTTGTTTCGATGGGTTGGACCTATTGGAAAAATGACATTGGGGGTTGTTGCCAAAAAAAGCCGACATATGATCATCTCAACACCAGATGCCTTGCATAGTTATAAAATTGCCACCATTTCGGGTACTTCAACTGAAAAAGCTTTACTCGAAGTTGGATTTCGTGCTGAAGAATTTGATCGCTTTGCCAATCTCTCTTCTCAACTGAAAAAACTTAAAGAAAACCGTGTTGATGCCATTGCTTTTGGTGTTGAGGCGGTATGGCAGCTTCTCCAAGAGATGGGAAATGATCTCTCCGAATATGAAGTTGTTTATGTTCTCAAAGAGAGCGATTTGTATTTTGCCTTTTCAAAAGAGACCAATGTAAAATTGATTGCAGAGCTCAATGAGACACTCAAAACCCTGCTAAAATAGATCGATTATTTTCTTTATTTTCCCTTCAAGCGAAGTAGAGTATAGTTCTGGAAAGAGAGAAAGGAGACATCATGCAAATTAATTCTACTGCCATGACAGCGATGTCAAACTGGATGAACAACAGTGCACAAAATGTTGCTAATGTAAACACAGATAATTATAATGCAACACAAACAACGATTACCAATCAAAATGATGCCATTGTCGCACAAAGTAGTAAATCAACTAACGGCACTGATTTAACAACAGAATTTACCGATCAAATAGCTATTGATAAAAGTTTTAAAGCGAATGCCGAAACGATTAAAACTCAAA
>JAVHRG010000029.1:0-6224 GCA_036171535.1 Sulfurospirillum sp.
GCACCACGTTTTGGTCGTGGTATTCACAGGTTCGAATCCTGTATCCCCATCCACCGTCTCTTCAAAAAATCAAACTTCTTAAACTCCTTCGACACTCGCAAAAATTTTATCTATCACTTGTTTACTCGTCTCAGGTTTTATCGTTACATATTAAATAATGTATATTATGTGGAATTGATTTTTTCAATTGTATTTAATGTAAGTAAAGTTAATATTTTGTCGAAAAATGAGTCATGGGCTTACTACCCATAACACGAAAGTAGCTGGTTCAAGGCCGAATCACACAATCCGTTTTTATTGTAATCTTTTTGGGGATTCGCCAAGCGGTAAGGCATCACGCTCTGGTCGTGACATTCACAGGTTCGAATCCTGTATCCCCATCCATCCACCTTTTCTAAAAATCAACCTTCTTCAACAGTCGCAAAAATTGCATCAATGACTTGTTGACTCGTTTCAGAATGATATCGTTACCTGTTGTTCACTTAGAGCGACATTGATATGCGCTATATAATGTACCTATTAAAATAGTAAATTAAAAGCTTTAGTGCAAAGTGCTATAATTCTCTTATGGTTTTATATGAAGCCAAATCTACCATGAAATCAAAAATATGAATGATCGTCAAAGTTGGGAATTAAATAAAAAAAGCGTTTTACATGTTTCATAAAGAGGATAACACACTTGATCTACTAGGTCAATACTCACAAAAGAATGGCCAATCTCAAAATAATGAGGATGAACCAAGAAATAATATATACAGGGAATTAGGACAATTTATTACAAAAACTGATAAAAAAGAAAAAAATCATACTTTTGGAATACCCAATTTTCTTTGGTATTTAGCCATGCTTGGTATGCTTATTTACGTACTGCGAGGAGTAGATTTTAGCCAAATAAATAGTGCGTCCGATGCAATTTCAACGATTCAAAAAACGATAAGTGCTGAATTATTGGAAATGCAGCAAGAAACACACAAAGCCTTCGAAAATGCGAATACACCAAAAGAACAAAAATAAAGGTATGAATATGTTTAAAAAATTGATTATGGCGTCCATGCTCATTGCGTTACCTCTTCTTGCAGTAGAAAGTACGGGTGTTGTCACCAAAGTTTCCGATGGTTCCACCCTACACATGATAATAGGGCAATCTGAAGAAACAATCAGAATCCTCTACATAGAGGTACCAGAAAAATTCAGCAGTGCAAAACTAAATAGAGATGCCAAAAAACTGGGTATTCCTGCTAAAGATGTACAAGAATTAGGAAAGTTGGCAAGTGATTATGCTTCTAAGTTTTTCAAAAAAGGTGAAAAGGTTATTGTTGAGTCCGATAAAAAAGATCAAGGTGGACGTATTCTGGCAATCGTCACTAAAAATGGCGCTGACTACTCATCTCAAATAATTGAAGATGGTTTTGCGTGTATTAATAAAAAAGCTGCCTATCCGGGCGAGCTTGAAAAAGCTTTGAAAAAGGCTAAAGAAGAGAAAAAAGGTCTTTGGGCAATTAATTACGATGTTATGAATAAATTGTGTCGATAAATAATCAAAATAAAATCATTATACATTGACTTATTTTAGGCTTTATTCTTACATGTTTTGCACCTAAGCTTGTGCCTATTGCCTTAAGCATCATCTTTAAGATAGAATACAAAATAGACATTATAAAATTGTATAAATTTGAAGAATCAGAGGGATTGAATGGGTGATGAAGCAACTGCAATGATGAAAGCATTTTTAGATAAAAATGAGATAGAGTATGATTCGGGTGTTGGTAAAGAGAAGTTCTCTGTGAATTATTATATTAATCATGACCTTGTAGAATCCACTATCGCAACAGTGACTTTCTATATGAATAATCCAGAATTTGTCGATACTATTACCATTGGTGAGCTAGATTCACACCAATACCATACAGGATTTTCACAACGTTATCAAGAATATAAGTTTGATGAGCTACAAAATAGCTTTACAATACACGGCGCATCAAGCCAAAAACATAACAATATGCCATTTAGCGTTGTGATACGACCTCTTTAACACACTTGTTTCTTTTTGAAGCAAGCAACTCCTTTTAAGCCGCTTACCAGTTTATCACGTCAGTTGATAACTGGATAAGAAGCTTTTAACTCAAAACACCCGTTTATTTCACCTTTTTATACACTGTTTTATAACCGCCAGCTTCGGTAGAAATAGTATTTTTATCAATAATTTTATAGGTATTTCCCACTTTAATCATCTCGTCAAAGACAATGACCTTCGTCTCTTCAATATCATATGTTACAGGATTTTGCGTACCAAAAGAGGACATGCTCTTTCGTTCAAACTCAATTTCCATAATGCCTAAAGCCGTCTGTGTTCTCCATTTCCCAAGCAAAGGATTTGGGCTGATGAGTGGCTCGATGATATATTTAAGAGCAATTACCATCAAAAGAGCGATGATAGCACCCATAAAAAGTTTAAAGAATAAGGAAGAGCTTTTAACAACACGTTTTTGTGGAGCACGTTTACGAGTCCTTGCTGTACTTGCCCTGAGCGATGCTTTTGGTTTTAAAGATTTGGATTGCCTTGGTTTCTCTTTTTTTGTGGTTTTTGCATCGTTAAACATTTAACACCTTATTGTAATTTACAGTATCATCATTATAGCATGTTAAAAATAGCACTGTTTTACTTTACATGTAAGCTTTTTACAGCGCTCTCATCATCCTTAAAAGGTTCTAGTGCTATAATTTTTAATCAACAAGTTTAATACATAAGGTACATAATGTTTTCTAAATTTATGAAATTTTTTGAAGTTAAAGAAGATGCGACACTTGATTATATGGATCCCGATAAACTTCTTAGAAAGAAAAAACGCGTACTCAAAGACCCTTTAAATCAAGAGGAAGAAGATGAATTTTTCCGTCAATTAGAGGTGGAAGAGAGCGCATTCGAGCGTCCAAGTATTAATGAAGAACCTCGTCGTGAACCGAGGCAAAATATCCCACGTGAATCTGTTTTGAAAAAAATGAGCCAATGCATGAAAGAGCGAGACTGGAATCCTAAACATCACCCAAAAATCATTATAGGTGGCGTTTGCCTATTCATCGGTGTTGTTATTTTGGCAATTGCACTGCATGAAACACCAAACCCACTAATTGGCAAATGGCGACCTCAAGGGAAAAATATTTTCTTACCGGTGGGAGATATTGAATTTGCTAAAGACAAAGTCCAAGCGCTCAATATCACAACGATGGTAAAATACGATATTGATGATACTAAAATTAATGTCATAGACACCACAACCAACACAGGTATTACATTTTATATTACAAGTGATAAAACCATTGAAACCAACCTTTTAGGGGTTAAAACTACCTACAAAAAAGTTGATAAATGAGCCTAAAAAAAACCAATGCAGCACGTTTTTTGGATACGCTAAAACTCACTTATGAAATGACTTCGTATGAAGTCGATGAAGAAGATTTGAGTGCGACACATGCGGCGGCATCATTAGGTGTCGATCCTGCATGTGTCTTTAAAACACTGGTTGCTAGAGATGATGCAAAACATATTATTGTTGCATGTATCCCTGCAGCTGAGGAAATTGACCTCAAAGCGTTAGCCAAAGTGGCAGGTGTAAAACGCTGTGAACTCGTTACGGTTAAAGAGCTATTAGGGCTTACGGGATACATTCGTGGTGGCTGTTCGCCCCTTGCGATGAAAAAAGCCTATCCTACGTTTATTGACGCATCCATTTTCATGCACGAGAAAGTCTATGTCAGCGCAGGGCTTCGTGGTGTACAACTTCATCTTGTCCCCGATGTTCTTATCCATGCATCTAACGCCAAATGCGAGCCTTTAATAAAGCTATAATTTTTTACATGTAAAGATTTTGCAACGCGTTTATCACACTTGTGATATACAATGCTTTCAATAAAACATTGGGAGAAAAGAATGTTTGAAAGTATCTCCTTTATTAAGCGTGTTGAAGATTTACCCGTAGCGCTTAACAAAGGCTCTTACCTTTTACTAATAGCAGAAGAAACACCCTTTTTGGAAATCCAAAAAATGGAAGGTGTCGAGGTGTGCGGTGCTATTTTTCCAAGAGTGATTTTTAAAGGAAAAAGTTTTGCAGAAGGTATCATTGTAGCAAAACTCCAACCCACGACAACGATGCAAATCATTGATATTAATGATCTTTCAAGATTCAATCCTCCTCAAGATGTTAGCTCTATTTTTGCTATTTTGGATGGATTTTCAGCGAATATAGATGACTTTCTAGAAGAGTTTTACTCGCTTATTCCCAAAAATACGAAATTAATTGGTGGTGGAGCGGGGAAATCGAACCTGATACAAGAACCTGTTATCTTTGACATGCAACGGTATTACCTCAACAATGCCATTATTATTTCTTCTATAAGCCCCATTGGTTTGGGGGTTAAACATGGGTGGAAGCCCCTTGTTGGGCCTTTTATAGCAACCAACTGCCATGACAATATATTAGAAAAAATCAATTTCAAAGATGCCTTCGATGTCTATAAAGAAGCTATAGAAAAAGACAGTGGCTTGGATTTTGAAGAAACTCCTTTTTTCCAAATTTCACAACGATACCCACTCGGAATTGTACGTTACAAGAAGGACTTCATTGTAAGAGAGCCCGTTAGTACCAATGGAAAGAACATTGTTTTGGTGGGGAAGCTTGACTCCAACTCTGTTTTGTCTATTCTGAAAGGAGAAAAAGAGGAGATTATCAGCGCCGCACATGAAGCTGCCCTTCTTTCACGCTGTGAGATTCCAGATGAGTCGATTCAATCGGTACTCCTTGTTGATTGTATTTCTCGTTTTCTGTTTTTAGATAAAGATTTCACGAAAGAGATAAAAACTATTGCCAATGCCTATCCCCCCAAAACAATGATTTGGGGTATACTCAGTCTTGGTGAAATTGCCAATGCCGATCAAGAGTGCATAGAATTTTATAATAACACCTGTGTTGTAGGCACACTCTAAAGTGCTACTATCGATTGTGGGTATCAGGCTTTATGGTATTTTGTTATCGCCTCTCAAATTCTTGAACACCTTGTCTATCTTAGGAGTCTTTAATGCAACAGCTCAATGAACAACTTTTAATTACATTTGAATGTGTGAGTGCCATAGGAACTTCGCTTCAACTCACAGAGATGATGGAGCATTTTTTAAAAGTATTTTCACGAAAAACTGGAGCATTAGCTTCGATTTATTGGGAATATGACAAAAATACACACGAACATAAGCAACTCTGTTTTTACGGTAAAAAAGCATTTCAAGATCTTTTAGTGCTACCTTCATCGCTTACTCAGTATGACACCATTACCTTCAATGAAACCAATGGAAAATATCTTTTACATGTAAAGATTTTGGATGATTGGATCGTCTTTATTTTTGATGCAACAAAATCCGAAATGGATCTGATTCAAGAGATTATCTCCTTATTTCAGGCTAAACTCGAAAACGCTGTTTGCGCCTGTAAAAATCACTTAGAGCTGATTGAAATCAACCAAACATTGGAGCGACGTATTGAAGAAGAAGTTGCCAAAAATAGAGAAAAAGATAAGCACATCTTGCAACAGTCTCGTCTGGCTCAAATGGGTGAAATGATCAGCATGATTGCCCACCAATGGAGGCAACCTCTGGGTTCCATTTCAACAGTTTCGGCTTCCGTAAAACTGAAAATAATGCTTAACCGCTTTGATTATTCAACACCTGAAGGACAAGAGGCAAGCAAAGCTTTTTTAGAAGAAGCGATGAGTAAAATCGAATCCTATGTACAGTTTCTGACGCGAACGATCGATGATTTTCGCAACTTTTTCAAACCCAATAAACAAAAAGAGAGTATCACCCTCTCTCAGCTCGTCAACCGTACATTGGAAATCATTGGGAAAGCACTTGAAATTAATGGCATTACAATCAATATTGAGACCCATGCTACCACTGAAATTTTTACCTACGCCAATGAAGTCACCCAAGTTATTCTCAATATTCTCAAAAATGCGGAAGATGTTATCAAAGAGAGACAGATCAAAAACCCAAATATACAGATTACGATTGGTACGGAAGACGCATGGCAAACCATCTCCATTACCGATAATGCTGGAGGCATACCTCCATCGGTCTTACCACATATCTTTGAGCCTTATTTTTCAACTAAACAAGAAAAAAATGGAACGGGTTTAGGGCTTTATATGTCAAAAACGATCATCGAAGAGCACTGTTG
>JAVHRG010000030.1:0-6120 GCA_036171535.1 Sulfurospirillum sp.
CATGCCTATAAAGTCTCTTCTGCTTGTTTCAACAGCCATTCTTTGTTCCTTTCGTATAGTTTAATTTGTGACAATTTTATCGCATCTTATATTAAGAATCTATGACATGTGTCAATTATTACAGATTTACGTCAATATTGCGTCAATTATTTTTTTTATTAGATATCTTAATATAAACATGTAAAATATCCAGTGCTGCTGGTGTAATCCCGCTAATCTCACTGGCTGCAAAAAGAGTGGGAGGATTAAAACGTTGTAATTTTCCACTACTTCATTACTCAGACCAGAAATAGAACTAAAATCCATCATTGGCGGAATTTTAACATTGGTCATCTCTTTCATCGTATCGATTTGATCTTTCTGTTTTTCAATATAGTTTTTATACTTCGCTTCAACGAGAATCTGCTCTTTTGCTTCTTCACTAAAAGCGCACACCATCGGTGCTAATTTTTCAAGTTTCTCAACACTGAATTCAGAACGTGCAACGATTTTTTGTAATGACACTTTATCAGTGATGTTATCTTCGCCAATGCTGGCTAAGAAAGCATTGTTTTCATGAGAAGGCGTGAGTGTCATCTCTTCAAGATACGCAAGCCCTTCATTTAATTGCAACTGCTTTTTCACCACACGTTCATGGGTTTGCTCGTCAATCAGACCAATTTTATAACCATAAGGTGTGAGCCTCAAATCTGCATTATCTTCACGAAGCAACAGACGATACTCCGCGCGACTGGTAAACATACGGTACGGCTCTTTGGTTCCTTTAGTCACCAAATCGTCGATCAAAACACCGATGTAGGCTTCATCACGTCTTAAGACCAACGGTTCTTCATCGCTGAGGGCAAGAGAAGCATTGATGCCCGCCATTAAGCCTTGTGCTGCAGCTTCTTCGTACCCTGTCGTTCCATTGATTTGTCCTGCACAGTAGAGTCCAGAAACTTTTTTCGTTTCAAGTGTATGTTTTAACTCAGTGGGTTGGACATAATCGTACTCAATCGCATAACCAAAGCGAACAATCTTTGCATTTTCCATTCCTTCAACCGAATGAATCATATCGAGCTGTGTGTCGGTTGGAAGAGAGGTGCTAAAACCGTTGATGTAGTATTCGGTCGCTTCGCGTGTTTGAGGTTCGATAAAGAGGTGGTGACGATCTCTATCGCGGAAGCGGTTGATTTTATCTTCAATACTCGGGCAATACCGTGGACCTACACCTTCAATTTGTCCTGTAAAAAGAGGAGCACGATAAAAATTACTCTCGATAATGGTATGAGTTTGCTCATTGGTGTAAGCGATGTAACATGGAAGTTGAAAAGGTTTAAAGGTTGCGCGATCGGTTCTAAAACTAAACGGCATAGGATTCTCATCGCCTGGTTGTAACTCCATTTTGGAAAAATCGATTGTTTTAGCATCAATGCGTGCACAGGTTCCTGTTTTAAGGCGTCCCATGACAATACCCAGTGATTGGATTGAGTCTGAGAGTTTTATGGAAGGAAATTCTCCCACACGACCTGATTGGTGTTTATACTCACCTATATGAATAAGACCTTTTAAAAATGTTCCTGTGGTAATAATGATTTTTTGTGCATGATAGTGGTTACCCATTGCTGTAATAACACCGGTTACTTTGCCATCTTCTGTGACAATTTCATCAGCAACCTCTTGAGCAACACTAAGATTTTCGGTGTTTAAAATGGTCGTACGCATATAGATGCGGTATCTATCCATATCAATTTGCGCGCGACTGCCTCTAACAGCGGGTCCTTTTGAAAGATTAAGCGTTCTAAATTGGATTCCAGCAGCATCCGTGGCAAGCGCCATTTGACCACCAAGTGCGTCAAGTTCTTTGACCAAGTGCCCTTTAGCAAGTCCACCAATGGCAGGATTACAGCTAGCAGCTCCAATTTGCTCGGCTAGGATAGAAATCAAAAGAGTCTTATGACCCAATCTTGCGGACGCTAAACAGGCCTCAATACCTGCGTGTCCACCACCAATTACAATAACATCATATTTCATAATACTAATACCTTCACTGTGTACATAATTTTGTCATTATACTATGAATTGACTGTATATTAAATTGAGAAAAAAAAACTAAATGAGTGGTTTTTCTAGGAAATAACCTTTTACATGTAACGTTATTTTTATCATGTGATTATTTATTGACCTCCTTATTTTAATGGAACTGTGATACCATATTTCAAAAATTATTTTCTCATATAGGAGAACACAATGATCAAATTAAACTGTGATGCAGGCGAGAGTTTTGGCTCTTGGAAAATGGGGCTTGATGAAGCCATAATGCCTTATGTTGATATGGCAAATTTTGCCTGTGGCTTTCATGCGGGAGATCCTGTGATTATGGATAGGTCGATTAAACTAGCCCTAAAACATGGCGTTACCATTGGTGCACACCCTGCGTATCCTGATTTGGCAGGCTTTGGTAGACGTAGTATGGTCTGCTCCCTTGAAGAGGTTGAAACAATGGTCATCTACCAAATTGGAGCGCTTCAGGGCTTTGTAAATGCCAATGGTGCAACACTCTCTTACGTCAAACCCCATGGTGGACTTTACAACGATATGATGAAAGATGAGCGCATTTTTAAAGCGGTAGCAACAGCGGTTGCACGTGTGAATCCAAAATTGAAATTGATGATTCTCTCCATGGTCGATACTTCCAAGCAAGAAGCCATTGCTAAAGAGCTTGGGTTAGAGCTGATCTATGAAGTCTTTGCCGATCGTGCGTATGACGACAGTGGTTTATTGGTTCCAAGGAGTCAAAAATGTGCTGTATTGCACGATGTTCAAGCGGTCATTGAGCGTCTGAAACTGCTTCAAAAGGAGGGTGCTCTTGAGACCCTTTCGGGTAAAAAGATTGCTTTACGAGCCGATACTTTGTGTGTGCATGGCGATAATGAAGAAGCCGTTAAAATGGTAGAAACCCTTAGGAAAAGCATGTGAGTCGCGTTTATAAAATTGCCTCAGAGTCGTCCGTAATTGTCTATTTTGGAAGTACCATAGACCCTGCCATTTCCAGAGAGGTGCAAAAAAGTTATCTGGCTTTAAAAGCGGAAAAATGTGAAGGTTTTTTTGAGATTATTCCCTCTTACGCATCACTGATGGTCAGTTATGATTTGATGCAATTTGATTTTGATGGGGTGTGTAAGAAGATCGAAAAGATCATTCAGCATGCGGATGAGATTGCGGTGCGTGAGCCTAAAATCATTACGATTCCAACCTATTATGGGCTTGAAGTAGGACTGGATTTGGAGCTTCTCTCACAAGAGAAAAACCTGAGTGTGGAAGAGATTATCGCTTTACATGTAAAAGGGGTGTACAGTGTTTATGCCATTGGTTTTGCTCCAGGATTTGCGTATTTGGGTGAAATAGATGAGCGTTTAGCCACCTCAAGACTCGCCAGTCCCAGGAAGTCTGTTCCCAAAGGTAGTGTCTCTATTGCAGACAGACAAACAGCAGTCTATCCAACCCAAAGCCCTGGCGGTTGGAAAGTGTTAGGACGAACACCGACGGCGATGTTTGATGCCTCGTATGATGGGCTTTCACTTTTACATGTAGGCGATCAGGTACGCTTTGAGTCTATTTCGAAAGAGGAATTTGTGAAACTCGGAGGCGAGCTATGAAGGGCTTTTTAGTTGAAAATGGCGGTGTTCAAAGCTGTATTCAAGATGCTGGGCGCAGAGGATTTAGCGACATTGGTCTTACGCAAAGTGGGGCTATGGATGAAATGGCATTTGGCTATGCAAACTTTTTGGTAGGCAATACTTTTAATACTCCTACCGTTGAAATAGCATTAGGAGGAACCATACTCAAAGTACAAAGTGAGATGTGCATTGCTATTTGTGGTGCGACCATGCATCCAAAATTAAATGATCATACCATTGGTTTGTGGCAAGTTCATCAGCTTAAAAAGGGAGATACGCTCTCGTTTGGATTTGCCAGTGAAGGGCAGTTTGCGTACCTTGCCGTTGCGGGAGGCTTCCAAACTCCCCATCTTTATGGGAGTTTTTCAACCAGTGTCAAAGAAGGGCTTGGAGGCATTGAAGGAAGAAAGCTTAAGGCGGGTGATCAACTTCCAACTTCGGGAGCGCGTTGTCCTATGGATCGTCGAAAATTGGAGAAGCAGTTTATACCGCATTACCCCGATGAAATAACCCTTCGTTTAGTCAAAGGCTACCAAGAAGCAATGTTTGATGCTTCGTCTCAGGAGACATTTTTTAACAGTGTCTACACCTTTAAAGGCGAGGGCGATCGCATGGGGTATCGTTTGAGTGGTGCAAAAGTGGTGCCAAGTGCCACGGGAATTCTTTCAGAGCCTATTTGCTATGGGGCGGTGCAAATCCCAAGTCATGGTGAACCCATTGTGCTTTTAAAAGAGCGTCAAACGATTGGTGGGTATCCTAAAATTGGCTCTGTCATTGCTGTTGATTGTTTTAAATTAGCGCAATTAAGAGCGGGTGGAAAAGTACGATTTAAAGAGGTAAGTTTAGATGAGGCAAGAGCAACTACGCTTGCTTTTTATCGCTTTTTTGGACAAAAGGGAGTGTAAAAACACTCCTTCGTTTTAGGTTCTAAAGTTACCCAATACTTGATTGAGCTTTTCGGTGAGATCACTGAGGTGATCCGTTGCACTACTGACTTCTTCCATGCTACGTGTATTACTGATCGTAATGGTATTGATCACTTCAATTTTAGTGACAATAGCGTCAACTTTTTTACCGGTCTCAATGTAATCATTGACCGTATTTTCACTTGAAAGCGTTGCATTATCCATAATAACCGCTGTTTCATGGATGTTTTTTTCTACCTCCGTGGCAATGGTAGTGAGTGTTTCCATATTTTTTGAATTGCTGCCCATATGATCGCTTGCGTCATTGATGGACTGGACGATGACATTGATGGTGGCATTAATCTCGGTAAGACTTTTTTGTGTTCGTTCAGCCAATTTTCGCACTTCATCTGCAACGACGGCAAATCCGCGTCCATGCTCTCCCGCCCTTGCTGCTTCAATGGCAGCATTCACTGCTAAAAGATTCGTTTGATCCGCAATGTCAGAGATAACAGTCAAAACCCCTTTGACTTGATCAGCATCATTACTCAACTGTAAAATTTGACGTGAAAGCTCGATCTCAGTCGCTGCATTGGACTGAACTTGGTTTGCCATTTTAACGATTTGATTTTTAGCATTCACAAGTTTAGCGTGTGCTTCGGAAATTTCTTCTTTAGACTTTTGAGCTTTTTGAAGTGAGAGTGAAAGTTCTTCCTTAATGTTGATGGACATCGTGTTTGTCTCATTGACGATGGAAGATGTCTCTTCTGCACGTTTACCTACTTCAAGCGCCGTTGAACTGAGTTCATTGGCCACAGAAGCATTTTCAGTACTGGCTGATTTTGCCATGCTAACAGTGTTTCGTACTTTGTCAATGAAAAGATTAAACGCTTTGGAAGCAAGGCCTATCTCATCGCCACTGAGGACATCCATTTTTTTGGTTAGGTCTCCATCACCACTCGCAAGATTGTCTGCTCTTTGTTTAAGTTCTTTCACAGGGTCAATAACCGCTTTTTTCAGGGTGATAACAAGCATTGCCATGATAAGCATCGTGATAACAGACATCGTGATAATAAGCTTGACTAAAACGTATTGTGCTTCGTGTACGGCTGATTTGACAGCATCTATTTTTTTGGCGATGAGAACTTCACCAATGCGGTTACCTTCAAAACCTTTTATTTCTTCTCTAACGACAAAAAAGTTTGGTGTTGAGAAGGAGTGTCCTTGTGCTTCTAAATTTAAATCTTTAATTTCGTTAAAAAGCGTTATATCGGTCATATCTTTAGGCTGCGACAAGGCAGTATCTTTCGCTAAAAGAGCATTTTTGGCATTAGCACTCAGATCAAGATGTTTTTTATCGGTTAAGAAAATCACACTGGCATCAAGGTCGTGTTTTGCCATTTGAACAATATCATCAAATCCAAGGATAAATTCTACAGAACCTAGATACTCTCCGCTCTCACTTAACACAGGGGCAAGACCACGTGCTGACATACCAGCTACACCCATTTCAATTGCATACATGGGCGCTTTAGTCTCTTTTACTTTTTTAATAC
>JAVHRG010000031.1:0-6092 GCA_036171535.1 Sulfurospirillum sp.
GCTATATTAAAAAAAACAATCGCCTTAAGGGATTTTTTGAGCATTTTAAGCCACTGGGAACGTGCCAATAGTAACAATACAAAGGCAAAAAAGAGTAAAAGATAAAAAGAGTGGCTAGACAGAATAACCGCTAGCCCCAAAAGGTAGAGACAAAAAAGGATTCTATCGCGCAAGTTTTTTCCCAAGAAAGTAAAAAATTCCAAAAATCAAAGCAACTCCTAACATCCCTGAAAGATAGTAAGCGATTACATCGTTTAGCCCATCTATCGTATAATCAGGTGCAAGGGCTCTTAAGTGAAAAGCATTTTCAATCCCTTTGGGGATAAAACCTAAAACCTCTTGATAGTATTCATTGTCCCACTCAGCCCAAGCAGGATTTTCACTCAATAATCCAAGAGGTATCAGTATAAATAAAATAAGCATCGGATAGAGTATCTTTTTCATACATTCGCTCCTTTATAAATACGATTCTTGACAATATATCGATAGGCAATTGCCGTAAAAATACCTTCAACCACGCCGAAGAAAAGTGCATGAGAGCCCACAACAGCAGAAAAAGTCAGAGCAAAATCAAAAGGAAAATAAAGAGGCTGACCATCGGCAGTTGCGATTAAGGGTTGCACGCCAAGGAAAAGTGACAGAACGATTGATGCACAAACGACACCAACCCAACCACTTAAAAAAGAGGCAAAAGCCTTCTGTTTGAAGATATTAAAAATATAATAGGAAGAAAATGAGGCTGCAAAAGCCATGACAAGAGTATTAGCGCCCAATGTTGTAATACCTCCATCCCCAAAGACAAGTGCTTGAATCAATAAAACAAGACTTATACATACAGAAGCAACCCATGGACCAAATAAAATCGCAATCAGTGATGCACCCACGGCATGTCCACTGGTTCCACCAGGGATGGGGATGTTGAACATCATAATGATAAAACTGAGTGCACTCAAAGAGGCTATGAGGGGAAGGGTTGTTTCGTTCAGTTCTTCTTTGAGCTTTTTAAATGCAATAACCCACAGCGGTAAGGCCGCTGCATACGTTGCAATACATGTGATAGGTGAGAGATAACCATCTGGAATATGCATAATACGTAACCTCCAAAGATGTAAATAAAAATAATAATTGAGCAATATTTAAATATTACTCAATTAAATATAGTATTATTATTACATCTTTAATCTTAGTATTACTTGAATTAAAATGTCAATAATGTTTTTCCAGTGGCCAGTTTAACCGCCTCTTTGACGGCATTAATATAACTAAGTGTAGAAGGATTTGCATCTTTATAAGCGATGTCAAAAGCCGTTCCATGATCGACAGATGTGCGAATAATACCCGCATTGAGACTTACATTGATACTCTCGTCAAAATAGAGTGCTTTAAGAGGAATCAATCCTTGATCATGGTACATACAGACAAAATAACGAAATTTTGCACGATTGACTTTTGAAAATGCCATGTCAGGAACAAAAGGTCCTACAAAGACTTCACGCTCTAAAAAATTATTTGCTTTTTCAATCGCCCGTTTAATCTCCTCATCTTCATCACCAATCACACCATGATCACCCGCATGAGGGTTGAGTCCTAAAACGGCAATACGATCTTCGCCAATCTCTTCATATACTTTGAGCAAAAAAGGTTTGATTTTTTTGGCTTTAATTTCATGAGGAACATCTCGAAGAGGAATATGATGGGTGTAAAGTATGGTAAACATCTCTTCACATCCTAACATCATAATGGCTTCACAACCTAAAAGATCACTCAGCGCATCAGTATGCCCCTTATATTCGAGTCCAGCTAATGCCCATGACTCTTTGTTAATAGGAAGGGTGACAATGCCACTGACTTCATTACTTTTAGCCAGTGCGACTGCGGTAATAAACGAATCGTATGAGCTTTCACCCGCTTCAGCGCTACAAACGCCCGCTTCAATCTCAAAAACTTTTCCACAATCACGTATTTCAAAGTCACTAGGGACATCTAAACCTAAAAGTGCCGCTCCCCAACCAAGCATATTTTCATTGATACAGTAAATTGGATCGCAAAGCTTTAACACCTCTTCATGAGCGCGCAGAGCAATCTCTAAGCCAATACCGTTTAAATCTCCAATACTAATCGCTATTTTTTTCATCGTATCAATCCTAACAACTCTTTAACGGCAGTCTCAAAACCTACAAAAATGGAGCGTGCAATAATACTCTGCCCAATATTGAGCTCACAAATCTCTTTAATGTCTAAAATACGCTTAATATTTTGATAGTTGAGTCCATGTCCAGCAGCCACTTTCAGGCCTAGTTGCTGTGCTTGTTTTGCAGATCTTTCAAGCTCATGGGTTGCTTCAAGAAGCTTTACATGTAAAGACTCGCGATCCAGTTCAAGCTCTTTGATGCTATGTCGGGATCGTGAAAGATTAGAGTAGAGCATCGCATAAATATTGGCATAAAGCCCTGTATGAAGTTCGATCCACTCAGCATTGATCTCACGAGCCGCTTCAATCATAGCACTATTGGGGTCAATAAACAACGAAAGCTCAATATGCTCTTTTTTAAGTCTTTTTGCAATCTCAGTAATAATCTCTTTGTTTTTAACAACATCAAGTCCACCTTCTGTTGTTACTTCTTCGCGCTTTTCAGGAACAAGGGTAGCGCGATGAGGATGAAGCAGAAGGACTTTATCAATAATTTCTGCATTGATAGAGCACTCTAAATTGATAGGAAGTTGAGACGTTTCAATAATTTTTTTAGCATCATCATCATTAATATGACGTCTATCTTCTCTTAGATGGATGGTAATCTGATCGGCTCCTGCACGTTTCACCAAAGAAACTGCATCAAGCGGATCGGGATCATTGATCTTTCGTGCCTCTCTAAGCACGGCAATATGATCGATATTTACGCCTAGAAGCATCATGACATCCTTCGTTTTTAGAAATTATTATAGCCAAAATATGATTTCGAAAAAGTTTCATCATTATCGCGGTATGTGTATACGTCTATTTTCCAATATCCCATATTCAAAATCTTCGTGACAGGCAAAACAATTAGAAGCATCTTTTACATGTAAAGTTTTATAGATTTTTTTGTCGATGCTTTTGTGTGCTTCTCGCCAATAAGGAACTTTACTCATGGAAATAGGGCGCATCTCACCCAGTGATTCTAAAGTTTTAAAAGCAAGTTTATGAGATGAGTGCTCTGCACTGTGGTTTAAAAGGTACTCTTTGATGTTGATTTGATCACTTTGAGTAATATTGTTCTCTGTAATCTGTTCACCAAAATGGTTTTCAAGCCCATCCATAAGGCGTATCCATGAGTCGCTTGGTAACATAAAAGGAGGATATATTTTATGACATTTACTACATTTTTCATAAAAAATACCATTTTCTGCTTTAAAATCTCGTCTCTCAAACAAACTCTTGGTTAGAAAAGTATCTTGCGTACGTGTCACAAAATAAAGCGTCACAATGGATAAAATAATCACAGAATAGGCAAAGAGATGTCGCACTATTGAAACAGTGGCATCTTGACCTTCCGCTTTTTTATACCCCGTAATCATAGCAAAAAGCATATGTGTTTTATGGTAAAACTGTTCAATTAAAACACCTACAATATGAATCATTGCCCAAGTAAAAAGCAAGTATGAGAGCATTTCATGAAGTAAAAGTAGTGTTGAAGAGAGATGAAAATAATGCACATTTAAACGTGAAAAAATACCACTCGCTTCTTGTGTCCCTTGCAGCAATACACCGCTAAGAACGATCCAACTTCCAAGACCTAAAACAATCAGCGTAAACCAACTCGATGCGGCATTGTGACCTGCGTGAATTTTGCGCCATCTGTTTTGTACTTTTTCAATAAAATAATTTTTAAGTTCACAATATTTTAATTTGAACGTTTTAAACGTTGCATAATTAGGACCAACAAATCCCCAAATGATACGAAAAAGTAACACAATTCCAAAGATAAAACCAAAAGCAAGATGCCATTCAAACAGAGTGCGATCAAAAGATGTGACAAAAGCGAGAAGAAAAGAAGTAGCAATAATCCAATGAATAATACGCGTACACAACGGCCAAACAAAAACTTCATTGGATCTTTTATTCATAAGTAACTTTCAGATGTTTTTGGTGCGTTAATGCACCAAAAACATCATATTCAAATTTTATTTAGCGACATAAAATGTATTGTGAAGGTAGTTCGCCATCATTTTAATATCGTAGTCATAGCCTTTTTCAGCTAGTTTTTTCATATTATGTTCCATAACATCATGCTCACTTGCTGTTGACTGTCCAAGTCCGCCATTTTTAATATCAAAAAGTGACATTTCAAGTTCTTGAATACTTTGTTTGGTTAGGGCAGGTGCTTTCTTCTCAGCGATACCTTCACCTTTTGGACCATGACAATGTAAACAGGTCTCTGCATAAACTTGGGCTGGTGTGTATTTATAAGTAGCAACATCCGATTTTGGTTTATCTCCACATCCGCTTAAAACAACTAAGGCAACGACGAGAGAGAGTGCTAAATTCATTTTTTTCATAAGTTTTTCCTTTTTATGTATCATCAACAAAATTAGGCTCTACCAGAGAGCATGCCGTAAACTGTCATAGGTTTAAGCGCATAAACTTTAAGCAACCACCAAATCCAACGCTCTTGAGTTGGGTCAAGAGGGAAGGAAGGTGTAGGTTTAGCTGTCCAGTTAAACTCAGCAAGCATAACCGTTCCAATACTTGTAATCAAAGGACAAACGGTGTAACCATCGTATTCTGCAGGAAGTTTTTCCTGCTTTTCCATCACTGCAATGAGGTTTTCTACTACAACAGGATACTGTTTACGCGCACTACCCCCTGTTTTCCCCATAGGAACAGCCGCAATATCACCTATTGCAAATACATTTTTATAGGTAACATGTTGAAGGGTCTCTTTAACAACAGGAACCCAGCCTTTACTTGAACCAAGAGGAGATTTACCAACAACATCCGATGCTTTTTGAGGAGGGGTAATATGAATAAAATCGTAGTTTTTATCAACTTTTTTGCTCATAGGAACCATCATGTATTCTTTAAGATCCTCGTCATATTCACCTTTTTCAAGCCATTTTTTCTCAAATGTTGCTACTTTTTTTTCGGTATCGATAGCGACTAAATTGGTTTTGAACTCCCATTTAAAGTCTCTTACTTTAAACTGTTCTAAAATAGCAGCGCTATATTCAGGTACACCAAACATTTTGTCGCCTGATGGGCAGAAAGTTAATTCTACTTTATCGCGTACGCCTGCTTTTTTGAGTAAATCATGAGTAATGTACATAATTTTTTTAGGAGCACCACCACATTTAATTGCAGTATCGGGATCGGTAAAAAGTGCTTGAAGTTTTTCGGCTCCTTTGTGTGCTTTTGCTTTGGCAATGAGCTCTTCAATACCTTTTTTTGTATCAACAGCACCATCGGCAAAATAGATAGAGTAAACACCATCTTTACCCACTTTATTACGCACAACATCATTATTAGAACCAGAAGAAGTGATTTCACCTTCCAATCCTTTAATAGCGCCAAAATTAAGCATTAATCCCGTTGCAACGATGAGATAATCGTAGCTAATTTCTGTGCCATCAGCTGTTTTTATTTTATTATTTTGAGGATCAAACGTTACGACAGAGTCTTTAACCCATTTCACACCTTTAGGAATAAAATTCTCTGTTTCATAGGTAATGTCACTTTTATTCCACACACCAGCAGCGATCAATGTTTGCCCAGGCTGATACGAAACTGATTTTGGGTTTGGCTCAATAATGGTAATATCAGGATTAGAGAGTCTGTGCGTCAATTTGGCAGCTGTTGCGACACCTGCAAGACCACCACCCACAATCACTATCTTACCTATAGCATTAGAACTTGCAGCGTTAGCTTCTGTTGCCGTTGCAACACCCGCTAAGACACTGGCAGCAATTGGAGATGCTGCTAAAAATTTCATTGCATCACGGCGAGACATTCCACCTTCATGCTTCTCAATCTCAATGAGTATTTCCTCAATGATTTTGTCTGATTTCATAGTTTGCCCATCCTTTTTGTTTGTATGTTCTCCCCATTCTACTTCCAA
>JAVHRG010000032.1:0-6043 GCA_036171535.1 Sulfurospirillum sp.
AGACGCGTTCATCAATATGCACCAAGCCATCTTTACTCTGAAAAGTGGCATGTGTTGGACAAACACTGACACACGGAGGATTTTCACACATCACGCAGGATAACCTCTCATAATGCATCCCCAGATTGGGGAATATCCCAAGCGTCTGCATATGTACCTGCACTCTGTAAAAATTATCGGGGACACTATGTTCCACACGACATGCCACGCTACATGCCTGGCACCCAATGCAAAGGTTTTCATCATAGAGAAGTCGGTATTGTTTTTCCATTATAGACCCCTATGCCTTGATAATATTGACACCAACATTGGTAATCATTGCCCCACAAAGGGTAGCGCTCTTTAATGATAAGAGTTTTGAAGGGTTTGTCCCTTTTCCATGCGTACGTTTAAGGGCAGGGGCATCGTGTCCAAAGCCCATGTAAGCAAACAGTGTGTCAGGGCGAATACCCTCTGTAATATATACTGTTGCCTTCTCTTTGGAAATACCATTTTCAAGATAAAATGAATCGCCCATTTTAAGTCCATGAATTTTTGCTGTACTAGGATGCATCCAAATCGGATTTGTTGAGAGTAACATATTTAAATACGGAACATTCTGTGTGTGGCCATTGGTATGAACAGCACTTTTCCCACTGGTTAAGACATAAGGAAAACCTTGCTTTACATCCATATCAACACTGCTTGGGACACCATACCCTTTAAAAACTTTTTCGACCTCTTCGCAATAAATTTCTATCTTACCCGAAGGTGTTTTAAGCTTTTGCAGAAGATGACTAAATGTGCCTTGCTTATCTAGCCAAACACGACTTTGAGGGTACCTTTCACAAAAATGTTCTACTAATGTCCACTCTAGCGCCAAAAGAGGAGGCACATCAAACGATGCGGCACCTCTTTTGAGCAAGGTTTCGAGTAAAACTTGATTGCCTTTGGCTTGATAGGCTCGCAGTTCAGGAATACTTTTCCATGAATAATAACTTCCAAGCCCCATGCGTTCTGCAAGATTGTGGATAATTTCTATGGCACTTTTATTTTGATGCAATGGCGCTACAATACGATTTCGCATTGCATAAGAGGGACTTTTAGACGCAATTTTGCTAATACCTTCATCCCGCTCTAAATAGGTTGCCTCAGGTAAAACCACATCTGCCATCATCGCTGTATCGGAGAGATAAATGTCATTGACGACAATAAACTCTAACTGCTCCATCGCCTCTTTCATTTTTTGGGGATTTGCTACCGTCATTAAAGGGTTATGTCTAGTTAAAAACCATCCTTTAATGTCATAAGGCGTTTGAGTCATAATCGCTTCAGGAATTGCGGTTAATGAGCCATGTCGTTTCGAGACAAAGCGCAAAGCTCCCTCTTCTCCTGCTTGATCGATGCGTTGCTCATTCACCAAAGGTCTTGGATACGGATTATCCAGTTCTGGTACAATTTCTTCTTTAGCAAGTGCGTTGACACGCTCAGCCGTTTTTGAAAAATAGATTCCACCCTCTTTTTCAACATTACCCATCAAAATATTTGCCATCAAAATGGCACGCGTTCTTTGATATTCTGCCTTAGTAGTGGTTGCTTTATGCCCCCAATCAATAATGCATTTAGGAGAAGCCTCATAAATCTCTGCCGCAAGGCGTTCAACGACTTTGGCCTCAATGCCCGTAAGAGGCTGCTGCCATTGAGGCGTTGTTTCTTTTACAGAAAGTGCTAATTTTTCAAAACCAATCGTATAGTTTTCTACAAATTGTTTATTATATTTGCCATCTCTGATCCATACATGTAAAAGTGAAAGGACAAACGCTAAATCGCTCCCTGGTTTAATGGGATACCATTCATTGGCCTTAGAAGCTATGATCGAAAAACGAGGATCGAAAACAACCAATTTTTTAGAAGGATTGGCGGAAAATTGTGCCATCGCTTTGGTTAGAGGAATATCGAGCCCCTCAAAAAGGTTATGCCCAAAATTAAGAATATAGGTAGCATTTTCAAAATCGCGATGCAGTTTTTCACCGAACGTTTGTTTAAATGCACTTTCAATCGCAATCGGGCATGAACTCCAATGTGAAAAAATATTGGGTGAGCCAAACGCAGAAGCAAAAGAGCAGAGAAGATCGTATTGCTCTCCTGTTTTGGCAGAGAAAATAACACTGCGAGCACCATAACGCTCTTTAAGTGCGCTTAGTTTCCCTGCAATAAGGTTCAGTGCTTCCTCCCAGCTGGCTTCCTTCCATTTATTTTCACCTCGTTTACCTACGCGAATCAGTGGCGTGACAAGTCTTTGAGGATCATACAGTTGAGAAGCTCCTGCAACCCCTTTGGCACACAAACTTGTTCCCATCTCTTTGACAAAAGCGTTGCCTTGGAGTAAGACGGTTTTACCATTGATAACACGTGCTTCCATAGGGCAACGACTACTGCACATTTCGCAAATAGAACGAATAAATTTATCTTCACTTTTAAGGGCTATTTCACCAAGTGCGCCTAAACTTCCAGGTAAGAAGACACTCGCCGTTGCACTGGTTGTTGCAACCTTTAAAAAGTCTCTTCTGGCTTGAATATAATCCACGCTTTACTCACTTATTGTTTTACTTTATTGTAAGATAATTTGACTTTAAAATGAGACTTTTTTGGAGAAGTAGGAAGTTCTTTTTACAGAAGGTAATTATCGGTATGCTAGTGGCTCATGAGTCTTTTGTAGTTTGGTAAAAGGATATTAATAAGATGAGATAATAGGACTTGGCTTACTAAAAAGATAGCCTTGAGAAAAGTCTACATGTAAACACAAAAGTTTTTCTTGAATCGCTTCTCTATCCACGAATTCTGCCACAATCTCATAACCCATTTTTTTTGCAAAAGAGACAATGGTTTCTACCGTCATGGCACTTATTTCATTCGTATCAATGTCTTTAATCAAAGAACCATCAATTTTAATGATATCAACTTCCAATTTAACCAAGTAAGCAAAATTGGAGTAACCCGTTCCAAAATCATCAATCGCAATGCGACACCCCAGTTGTTTTGCTTCATGAATAAACGTCGTAATCTCGCCAAAATTTTCAATACCTTCAGACTCGACGATCTCCAAAATCACTCGATGTGCACACTCATATTTTTTGATATTCTCATACAAACACTCTTTTACCGAAGTTGAAAGAATATCTCCCTTGGTAAGATTAATTGAAAAATCAACGTTGAAATCTTGGAGATATTCAAAAGACTTATTGATCATAATCTTCGTAAGCTTTTCATAAAGCCGTGTCTTTTTGGCTTGGTCTAAAAAGGAGTACGGACTAAGATAATGACCATCCTCTTCTTGGAGGCGCATCAGAACTTCATACTTGGTAATTTTATGCAGCTTATTGTCATAAATACCTTGAAAAAATGGCACAATGCAATCATGATCGATGGCTGCTTTTATTTTTTGAATAATTTGAATATTATGCTTTGTTTTGTTTTCCAACATTTCATTGGCTTCATAAAATATGACCGCTTGATTGTGTATTTTGGCTTCTTTCAATGCCACATGGGACTGCATATAAATTTCATCAGAATTTCCTTTTGCAACACCAACATTAATCCGAACAACCACTTCATAGCCTTTGATGATAAAAACTCTTTTTTCAAGGCTATGGATCATACGCTTAATTTGATCGCGGACGTTTGAGAGAACTTTCATATCTTGATGCGTCAGCAAAACAGCAAACTCATCACCATTAATGCGAAAGACCACATCAGCATGACTGTTAAAACTGCTCATTAAAAAATAAGCTACCTGTTTTAAAAGTTCATCGCCTATGTCATACCCTAAATAATCATTGATCTCCGAAAAATCAATTAGATTGAGTAAAATCAATAATTTGGTGTTGTGATCTAAACGAAGACGATGAAAAAGTGCTTCACGGTTTCCAAAACCTGTAAGTTCATCTTTAAAATGCTGTTCAATCAACTGCTCTTTTAAAATCAAATCGGTGATATCAAAATGAGCACAAATATACTCCAGAGTATTGCCTGCTTCATCAAAAATAGGCATAATGGTATTTTGAAGATAATGAATATTGCCCGATTTAGTTACGACTCTAACAATCCCTTTCCATATCTCTTTGCGCTTCAGTGTCTCCCAAAGATTCGCATAAAGAGCAGGATCTGCATCTGCGGGTCGAAACATACGATGTGTTTTACCTAACAGTTCCTCTTCTGTATACCCTACAACCTTACAAAAAGGTTCACTTGCATAGGTAATACACCCATTAATATCGGACTTAGAGACAATACAACATTCATCAAAAATCATTTTATACTGATTAAGAAAATTCATATTAACATCAAGTTCATGCTGAGTCGTATTTACAAGGTGGGTTAAGGATTTAAGCGTTGATCCGTTCACGTCTGGTTTTTTACCTAAAGGATGGGAAATAATATAGTCTGATTCACTCAGTGCCAACACTGTAGTCGTGACATTGAGGAGTTGGTTTTCATGTTTAGAATGAAAGAACTCACCATACGTAAAAAATCCTGCGGTTGGAGCAATTTGCTGTAAAAGTCCAAACTCGTAATTGAGCTGTTTTTGCAAAAATCGTTTACGAACAGCACACGAATAGATAAAAATAACTTCAACAGGTTTTTCATTGATTTGCTCTTGTATGAGAGCTGCTTTATCCATAATTTCTTCAACATTTCCAATGGCAAAATGTACCTTTTCACCTTCATTTAAATGGCCTGAAAAGATCAAAGAGCCATCTTCATTGGAACCAATTAGTGAGCGACACACCTCAATTTCATCGCATATTTTCACAAAAGGAAATTCCATAGCACTGCTGGGGATATTTTGTAAAATATCATCTCCTAAATAGTGTTTATATACCTCTTGAATGGGTTGTTGATCAACCTCATGAACGGTTCCCTTATTGACTTTGGTAATCGTCAGTTCTTGACCAATTTGCGTCCAACCAAGCGAATAATCACTGTTTACATGTAATGTTTTACCACTCAATGTTGCAATCACTATACCTTGATCTAAAATCTGATCCTCATAAATAATAAAAGCACTTTGAAATAAAAACTTATCGGCAGCATTTCCACCAGAGAGAGGCATATCGGCTCTTAGGCTATTGAATCCTTGAATAAAATCTTCACTGTCATCCTCGCCAAAAGGATGTGCTAAGGCAATACATACTTTAGTCTCTTTTCCCAGAATGGAAGCAGCAGCTTTTTTCCCACTTTCAAAGTTGACTTCTGTAAAATAATAGGCGTTGGCAACACTTTTTTCAAGCTGACAAAAGGCAAGTAAAATGGCATTGTCTTTGATATATCCATTTTGAATTTCACCCGCAGTACTGGTACCGATAATAACACTTTGGGGAAATTTTAATTTTAAAAAACGAAGAATAGAGGCAATTTTTATTTTGTCAAAATCACCACAAAAAAGTTGAATAAACAGATGATTATTAGGGCTAAAATTGGCACTTGAAAACTTTTCAAGTGCTTCAATTGTTTCGTAGCTATAATTAATCAACTTCACGACAATGCCTTGTTTTGAAATCCTATCTACTTAGTAATCTAATATTTACCTGATACTACTAATTTTTATAAGAAGATTATTTTATCATAATATGTAAATTTTTCATATTTAATCTAAAAAGAAAAACCCCCTCACTTGGAGGGAGCTATTGGGTAACGAAGGCTTATCCTACGAAGATCTGACCTGCGTAGAGAATATAGTAACGAAGTGACATAACGCCGACAAGAACGATCAGCGAATTGAAGATGACAAACCCATGAGAGTGTTTAACGCCATGGGGTAATGCAAAATTAAGTCCGATAGGCAACACTAACCCTAAGCCAATAACACCCAACCAAAGCAATGTTGAAAGCCCGCCAGTGCTGAGTGCTGCTTTGGCGACATGCGCTGCAGATCCTCCTTGATAAAACATTCCCACAAAAAGAATGAACAAGAAGAAAAGCTCTACAAAACTCACTTCAACATCTAACCCATGAAGATAACTGACATTACCATCTTTGGTACTGCTATTAAAGAAAAGAAGCC
>JAVHRG010000033.1:0-1206 GCA_036171535.1 Sulfurospirillum sp.
CTGAAGTCGAACTTTTAGCGGCGATTTACGATGAAAAGAGTGAACGCCCAACGTATGGCTTCTTAAAAGGGACGATTGGTAGAAGTTATGCGTTTGAAACAGCCCTTCGCTATGGGATCCCGCAGAGCTTAGTTGCAGAAGCACGCATTTTGTACGGCGAAGACAAAGAGAAGCTTAATGAGCTCATTCAAAAAAATATTGACTTAGAGCTCGAGATGCGTAAAACGTCTGAAGAGCTTGATGCGAGACTTCGTGAAGTGGAAAAACTCAAAGAATCTTTGCGGGATGAAAAAGATCGTGTGCGAGAAGAGTTTGACCATGCCTATTCGAAGATGTCCAAAGAGTTTAACCAAGCGATTGGGGAAGCGAAAAAAGCGATCAAGAGTTCGGATACCAAAGAGTCACACCGTCTGTTAAACAAAGCCAATCAATTGCACCAAGAGACACGCAAAGTGATTCCTGATCAAAAGGCTGAACCTTTACATGTAAACGACAAAATAAAATATGGAAGCTCTAAAGGGGTGATTAAAAGTATCAAAAAAGAGGAAGCAACCATTGAGTGTGATGGGATTATTCTTCGCGTACCTCTCTCCAAGCTCAAACGCACGGGCAATCAACCCAAAGTACATAAAGCAGGTGTGGTAATCTCCAAAGAGACACCGAGTGGTTCAATGATTTTAGATCTGCATGGACTCAGAGCTGATGAGGCAGTGGAGCGACTGGATAAATTTTTAAGTGACGCACTGATGAGTGGTTTCGATGAGGTTTTGGTTTATCATGGCATTGGCACGGGAAAATTAGCGTATGCGGTGCGAACGTTCTTAAGTACGTATCCTTCCTTAGTTTCGTATGGCGATGCACCGATCAACATGGGAGGATACGGTGCCACGTTGATTAAGCTTTAAAAAAACTTGATATTAAAAAATAAACAAGAAATGAGTATAAACTCTAAAGAATACTCCTTTACAATAGAGGAATCATGCTAAAAACACACGAACTTTTTTTAAAACTTTTACAATTTGTCTCTGTAACTCCGAACGATGGTGGTGCTTTTGCGTTCATTAAAGAGTATTTGGCTGATTTTGACGTTCTTGAAGTCAATATTGAACAGACCAAAAATCTTTTTTTATATAAACGCTTTAGTGAAGGACCACACCTCTGTTTTGCAGGGCATATTGATGTTGTACCCGCAGGCCATGGATGGCA
>JAVHRG010000034.1:0-6005 GCA_036171535.1 Sulfurospirillum sp.
AAAAAATTGCCAAAGCGTTACATGTAAAGAACACACTGCTCAGCTTAGATGCTTTTTCACAGCTCAATGATTCTGCATTGATTGATGGAACGCAAGACATTGGCGCACATCACAGAACGCACACCAATCTTCCTGCTTCGTTTGTTCCCAATCGCAACGCGATCTTTTTTACCCTCGCACATGCTTTTGCGCAAAAACAAGGGATTGAGCATATCATTATTGGGGTCAATCAGACCGATTATTCTGGGTATCCCGATTGCAGAGAGCCTTTTGTGAAGGCATTAGAGCTTGCCCTTAATCTTGGAAGCGAAGCAACCATCACCTTTCACTACCCTTTGATGCACCTCACCAAAGCGGAGACCTTTGAACTTTCACACAAAGAGGGTGTGTTAGAACTCGTCATTGATGAGTCGCATACATGCTATAATGGTATACACGATGTAAAACATACATGGGGTTATGGCTGTGGCGAATGCCCTGCGTGTGTACTACGAAAAGCAGGATGGGAAGCGTACGAAAAATTGATCTAAAGCTTTACATGTAAAATATGCAAGGAGCCGTCAATGAGTGTTAAAGCCTCTTTTTTTAGTTTAACCATGTTGGTTTTACTCTCTATGATTGCTTTTGAGTTTTACAACTGGAAAGAGGATCGTGAAGAGGCTGAAGCACTAGCACACGAGTATGCACAAGAGATGAGTCAAAGTTTTAAACAGCTTTTACTGGATAAAACCGATCCTTATCGCAAGCAAACGCTTGATATTTCCACACTGAAACACGTTGTCCAAGCGCTAGAAAGACAGGATGAAGCGTGGTTTGATGAAACCTTTGGTGGTACAACAGCTCAATTCACGATTAATGGATTTTTTGTTCTTGATGACACCAAAAAAATCTTTTTTCATGAAACAAGCCACCCTTTTTTAAATGATCTCTCTTCTTTGGTTCCATTGGATCAGTTAGACTCAACACAGAGTGCTTTGAAGCACTTTTTCGTTAAATGCGATGAAGGGCTTGTTGAATTTTTTATCGCGCCTATTTACAATCTTGATACGCCTGTTAATACTACAAATCCCGCAAAAGGTTTTTTGATTATTGCCAAAATTTGGGATGCGGCGTTTATTCAGCAACTCAATAATTATGCTATTGCTGAGATTAATATTGGCAAGAAAATAGCCGAACCTTATACGATCATTCAAGATTTTCCTCTGCTCGGCATCGATGGGAAACCCGTGATAACACTCTATTTAAGCACGTACAATCATATGGGAAAAATTCTGGATGAGGCTGCCATTCAAGATTTGAAATTGAGCTTTGCGGTCACCTTTGTGCTGATGGTCGTTTTTACCCTTTTGATTATGAAGTTTATCTCCTTGCCTTTGCGCGATATTATGATGGCACTGGAGCATAAAACAAAAGTGCCTTTACGAAAATACCTGCTGAAAGAGAATGAATACGGAGCAATTGCCACGGAATTATGTGAGTCTTTTGATGCCAAACATGCGCTTGAAGAACTCAACCAAAACTTGGAAGCCAAGATTCACAATGAGGTTGAAAACAGTAGAATCAAAGACAGAGTGCTTTTTCAGCAAGCCAAATTTGCAGCCATTGGTGAGATGCTCTCTAGCATTGCGCATCAGTGGCGACAACCACTCAGTGCTATCAGTGTTGTTGCCAGTAAGATTTACTTAGAAAGCAAAATGGAAAAGTTGACGCGACAAGGTCTTGAAGAGGAGATAACGAAACTTCAAGAGTTGATTTCACATATGTCTTCCACGATTGATGATTACAAAGATTTTTTTAGTTTTGAGACGGAAAAAGTTGATTTTTCTCTACGTAAATCAATCGAAGAGAGCCTCAAAATCGCCGATGGTGGAATGGTAAATCGAGACATCGTCTTTTGTTTAGATTGTCCACACGATCTTGTGATTCATAACTTTAAAAAAGAGTTTTCCCATGTGCTTTTGGTTTTACTGAATAATGCGAAAGAGGCAATTATGCAAAGGCATGTTGCGCATGGAACGATTACGATTAAAGGCTTGGTCGATGAGCAGCGAGGTATTGTGGTCGAGGTTTTCGATAATGGTGGCGGCGTTGAAGCGTCAAAATTGCCACATGTTTTTGATCCATTTTTTACCACAAAAGAGCCAGAAAGCGGAAAAGGAACAGGGCTTTATGTGGCTAAACAGATGATTGAGCAGAATATGAAAGGTTCTATTTCGGTGCGCAATGAAGGTGATGGTTTCGTTGTTACACTTGTTCTTCCCGAAAAAAAAGCCTAAAAGAGGGGCGTGAGCCTCTCTTGGTTAGCTTGCTAGAAATTTGAAAAGCGAAGTGCTCCAGTCATCTGTTTTCAAGATGGTTTGGTATGTTTTAACATCTTTTGCAAGCGCTTCTTCTGTCAGTTTCATCGCTCCATAGGCAGCAAAAATCCCTTTAAACTCCATACCCGTAAAGACAATAGTTGATTGCAGTGGTCTTAGGTATTCACTGAGTGTAAAGTTATTGTACGCACCCGCTTGGTAAGCGTACTCAGGTGAACCCACACTCACAACGATTTTGCTCTCTTTGCCCGCCAATTTACTGCCTTCTGGTCCATACGCAAAACCATACCCCAAAACTTTATCTTGCCACTCTTTTAACATCGCAGGAGCGCTGTACCAATAGAGTGGAAATTGAAAAATAATGCGTTCATATTGGACTAATAGGGCTTGCTCTTTAGCAACATCAATAGCCTCTACGGTTTTATACGTTGCATAAAGATCATGTACGGTGATATTTGGCTCATTTTTGATGCTCTCAAGAAGTGCTTTGTTGACTTTTGATTCTGCAATAGTAGGATGCGCTAAAATAATCAGTGTTTTTTTCATGATAGATCTCCTTAAATAATTTAGAAAAATATACCCTTTGAAACCTTAAAGTATATTATAGAAAAAAAAGTAAGTAAAGAACAAAAATGGTGATTATGATATAATACAAATTAAGAGGTGATAACAATGATAACAACAGACGTAAAAGAGTTGCAATGCCCTGTAGCATTGACATTGGACATCATAAACGACAAAAGCAAAATATTTATCGTTTATATATTGTTAGGCGGACAAAAAAGATTTAAAGATATTTGTGAAGCTTTTTCCCAAGTGACACAAAAGACAGTAACGCAAAAACTCAAAGAGTTAGAAGCCGATCATATCATTGAGCGAACGGTCTTTGCCGAAGTGCCTCCACGCGTGGAATATGCCCTCAGTCCTATCGGGTTGGAGCTTAAAAAAGTGCTTGATTCTATGCATGCATTTGGCGAAGTTTATGGTGCAAAGTATGGTTGCAAACGAGATGTGAAGTGAATATGCACGACATCCCCTTTGGTACAACCGATTGGGGAAATGTTGAAAAAGTAGAGCATAAAGGCGAGAGCGGAAGTGCCTTTTGGCGAACGAAACAGTGTGGAAGTATACGGGTGAGAATGGTTGAGTATACCGCAGGTTATAAGGCCGATCACTGGTGTCAAAAAGGACACATTCTCTTGTGTTTAGAAGGTGAACTTTATACTGAATTAAAGAATGGAGAAGTACACTTTCTTCAAGCGGGGATGAGTTATGAAGTTGCCGATGAGACGATGGCACATCGCTCCTATACGCTAAGTGGAGCCAAGCTTTTTATCGTTGATTGATCTTTACATGTAAAGGTGTTTATGAGCAAAGAAAATTACCAATGGCTTGAAAAAGAGCTTCCTTCTTGGGTCAAAGAGGGCATCGTCACGCAAGAGAGTGCAAAAATACTTTTAACGCGTTATGAGCGTGAGAAGTCGTCTCAGCGCTCTTCAGGAATGGCTTTTAGTCTGCTGGGATTTGCGCTTGTGGGGTTGGGGATTATCTCCATCTTAGCGTACAACTGGGATGAATTGGGACATTTGGAACGTACATTATTAGCCATCATCCTTTTGGTAGGAGCGCAAGCGTTTGGGCTTTTGGTGAAGCATTACAAGCCAAATGACACAGCTCTTTTAGAAGGGAGTGGCATCTTTTGGTTTTTGATGATGGGTGCATCACTGGCAATGATTGGGCAGACGTACCATTTAGGTGGCACGGTTTTTGATTTTCTCAGTGTCTGGCTCTTACTCTCCTTTGGCATTGCGTGGTTGCTCCCTTCTTCGGGTGCGGCATTTTTACAGATTATTTTATGGACGGTTGTGTGGATCAGTCATCGAAGTGACTTGAGCGCATTGCTGGAAATGAATACAGACTCTTTCCTCAACACATGGGTCCTTCTTGGAATTGCACTTTGCTGGGTAGGTTTTTATGTAAGAAACCTCACAATCGCAAAAAATACCAATACAACCTTACTTCTCAGTTGGGGACTTGCTATCTCACTTTTTCTCGTTTTTCTCGTTGAAATCTTAACACAAACGCGTGTTATGCCTCATTTACGTAGCACCCTTAATTATTTTGCACTTTTCTTTGCACTGTATTACATGGCAGGAATACTGTATCTTTCTCATGGTGAAAAGGCGTGGCAACGTCCTTTTGAACGCATTGGAAAGTTTGGGGCATTGTTGTTAGTACTTTCTCAGGTTTCATTTCATGCACGAATTTGGTTGACTGGATCGGCTTCAATGATGCCAGAACCTAGTC
The DNA here is from genome assembly GCA_036171535.1 of Sulfurospirillum sp. Taxonomy (GTDB): domain Bacteria; phylum Campylobacterota; class Campylobacteria; order Campylobacterales; family Sulfurospirillaceae; genus Sulfurospirillum. The sequence continues at coordinate 4,626 of JAVHRG010000034.1, forward strand.
AGATGGGTTGGTTAGCCATAAGTCTTATCATACTTTTTGTAGCACTTTTAGTGCTTTTCATACAAAAGGTTAAAAGAGTTCCAGCCGAAGTGCTTATCATCTTGAGCCCTGTCATTTTCTTTATATACACGCTTCTTCAAAGTCATCATGAAGTATCTGCTTTTGCTTCGATGCTCTTTATCAATGTTTCTTTACTGCTAGGTGCTTCGTGGATGATTGTACGAGGAGCAAAAGAGGGAAGCTTAGGACTGGTTAATCAAGGGATGATTTTGATCGCATTAACGGTCTGGATTCATTTTATGGATGCTAATTTTGATTTGGTTGCGAAAGGTATGGCGTTTATCGGAACGGGCATTTTATTTTTAGTGATGAATGCTCTGGTAAGACGAAAGTTGAGGGCAAAGGCATGAAAAATATAAAACTTCTTTCATGGATTTTCTTTGGACTTCTGTGTGCCGTACAACTTGGCGTCATTGTTTTTCAGATTATGAGTTATGAGCGCATTCTCAAAGAGGGTGAAGTCTTTTATTTGAAAGTATCGCCACTTGATCCGTACGATCCGTTTCGGGGACGTTATGTCACACTTCGTTTTGACACAGCGACAAAAGCACCTTTAGCAAAGGGTGAGGCTATGAAAGAACGTTCTAAAGCGTATGCCATTTTTGAACATAGTGACCAAAATGATAGCATCAAAGAGATACGCTTTGCAAAGCCACTTAGTGGGAACTTTTTGGAAGTGAATGTGTCTCCTCACTACCAAAGTATGACTCCAAAAGATGATACCTCAAAGCTTGTCTATTTTTCATTGCCATTTGATCGTTTTTACATGCGTGAAGAGATTGCCCCCAAAGCCGAGCAAGTGCTCAGAGCTCGTAGTGGTATTACCGTGAATGCGAAGTTGAGGGTGCTCAAAGGCAAAGGCGTGATCGAAGAGTTAATGGTAGGAGAGACACCTTTAAGCCAATTCGTTCTTACTCAGTAAAAGTGTTAGGCTTTCATTTCAATGCCGAGTGCTATCAATTCATTATCGGTATACGGGATAGGCATTTTTTTCCCATCCGCTGAAACGTTGACATAGGTAATGACTGCACTCGTTACATGTAAACAGCGGTGTGCCCCTTCGATGGAGCGTTCGGCATTGACTTCGATACGCACCGTAAGCGACGTTTTACCCACTTTGATGATTTTGGCGTAACAGCTAAGTACATCACCCACTTTGACCGCTTCACGAAACTCCATAGATTGCACGGCAACGGTTACCACACGCCCAACGTTGAGATCACGCACTGCAAGGCTTCCTGCAATGTCCATTTGCGACATAATCCAGCCTCCGAAGATATTACCAGAGGGGTTGGTGTCTTTTGGCATAGCAACGATTTT
>JAVHRG010000035.1:0-5952 GCA_036171535.1 Sulfurospirillum sp.
CAACGACTGGCTCTGCAACTTTTGGCGCCTCGTCGTCTTCATCATGATCTTTTAAGCTTTCAAAAGAGGGAGTCGAAACAGCTGCTGCTTTTGGTGTACCATTGTGTTCTCTTCGTTTACGGTCTTCCTCTTTACGCATTTTCAAAAGACGTTCAATTTCGTCTTCAACCTCTTTGTCGCTGAGTTTAGAGTAGTCGGTATTGTCATTCTCTTCTGATTCAGGAACAGGTGATTCATCCACAAGTTCTTGTACAACCGTTGGTTCCACATCACCATTAGAGATAATGTCCAAACGGCGACAAATATCCGTAATGTCAATACCTGCAGATGTATCATTGCCATTATCACGAATCGCATGGAGCAAGCTTTTCATTAAATCAATGGATTCCAAAACAACATCCATGACTTCTGGTGTGAGTTTTAAATCACCATGGCGTGCTTTGTTAAGAACATCTTCCATATGATGTGTTAAGCCTGTCAAAATATCGAAATTTAAAAAGGATGACGATCCTTTTATCGTATGTGCGACCCTAAAAATACTGTTGAGGAGTTCCAAATCATCTGGATTGCCCTCTAGTTCCACTAAGTTTTGATCAAGTTGTTCAATAAGTTCGAACGCTTCAACCAAAAAATCTTCTAAAATTTCTTGAATATCTTCCATCGTTCTACCCCTATTGTGCTGTTTTCACGTGTGATTTGATGACTTTAGAAACTTCTTTATAAAAGATACCTGCATCAAATTTCGTTAAATAGGCTTCACCGCCCGCCTCTTTGCCCCTAAGCTCACTAAAATGGTCACTAATGGAAGAGTTAAAGACGATTGGAATATTTTTAAATCTCGCGTCTTCCTTCACACTAGCTGCAAAGTGAAATCCATCCATCTGAGGCATTTCAACATCGCTAATAATAATTTTGACTTCATCGGTTAGATGTTCACCATAGGTTGTATAAAGATCATTTAAGCGCTCTAAACCTTCAGAACCATCTTTTGCTTCGATAACACGCATACCCATCTTTTTAAGCGCATCGCTGACGAGCTTTCGTGCGGTCATACTATCATCCAAAATCAAGGCTGTACCATCTACTTTGATAATAGCATTGTCTTCTACATCAATTTTAGGTTGATAAATACCAAGTGCTTGAACCACACTCTCAAGATCTAAAATCAAAAGGACCTCGTCATTTTCAATACGTGTTACACCTGTAATTTGACTTTTATCGAGTGACCCCATACCTGCAACAAACGATGCTGGCTCAATATCTTTCCAGCTGATACGGCGAATTCGTTTTGCTTCATGCACCACAAAACCAATCAAAATATCGCTAAACTCGGTAATGATAATACGAGGTTTAATCGATCCATCATCAGGCTCTTTGATATTCATCCATTTGGCAAGGTTAATAACAGGAATAACGATACCACGAAGATCAAAAATACCTTCAATGTATTCAGGTACTCCTGGGAGTTCTGTTAAATTAGGAATTTTGATGATTTCGCGCACCTTTGCAACGTTTACACCATAGATTCCTTCATAAACACCGTTTGCTTCCTTTTTAAAAATACGGAAGTCCACCAGCTCCATCTCATTGGAGCCTACTTTTAAAATACTTTCTTTAGCCATTGCAGCCCCTTAGTTGCTTTTGCGCAAATTCTGTCTCTGGCGAAGATTGTACACTAAAATAGCTTTGATTGCACGCAAAAGAAGAAAAATTGATATAATGTGCTCCAGATACCATAAAATCAGTGTTTTGATGGTAATGACCCTCTGCAATGACATCTACTTTTGGGTAAAAATATAGCTTGCGTTGTATTAGCGTTGCAAAATTCTCAATTGGCTTGCACAACATTTTTTTGCGCTGCTCATTTTGGATCTTTTGAGAGATGGCGCCGTGAAGTAATCTATCTAATATATTAAGGATACTTAAGACACCTTGATTGCGAATAATCTTTGTGTAGCACCGATGAATAAAGTTTCCATATTTATCGCCATGCAACAAAAGACAGCTTTTACCACTGGGAAGTTTACATGCAAGCGGTTGATTTTCAATCGGAATCACCTTTACATGTAAAAAGAGTTTTGAGAGATCAAAGTCATGATTGCCTTCAAAATAGTACACTTCACAGCTTTGCCCAATCGCTTCAATGAGATCAATATAGCGTTGGTACTGCTTGACACCATAGGCAACACTGCCCACCAAAAGGTCAAACATATCGCCCATTAAAAAGAGTTGAGGAGGAGGATTTTGTTTTACATGTAAAAGGAAATCAAAGAAGAAAGAGCGCTCGTCTGAATCATGGGCATCAGCAATAAAAAGCGCTCCTTCTTGAATGATAAGATTAGGGGACATAAGCGATAATAGGGATTCCTGCGGACTCTTCAAAGCCACACATCAAATTGGCATTCACCACCGCTTGGGAAGAAGCACCACGCAAAAGATTGTCAATGCTGGATGAAACAAAGAGGGACTTTCCTTTTTGGCTCACGAATATATCGCAAAAGTTTGTTCCAGCGGTTGATTTAATATCGACAGGCACTTCACGGATACGCACAAAACGCTCGTTTTTATAAAAGGCTTGGAGTATTTCTTTGGCATCAATGACCTCATTGGTTTGCAAATAAGCACTCACGAGCATTCCGCGACTCACAGGAAGTAAGTGGGGCACAAAGTTCACTTCAAAAGGATGTCCACTCACGAGTCTTAATTTTTCAGCAATCTCTGGCTCATGGCGATGTTTAAGAGGATTGTACGCAAAGATATTTTCATTGATACTGACAAAATGCGCTGTGGCACTTGGTTTTTTACCTGCACCTGAGACACCACTTTTCGCATCAATAAAAATCGGCGCTTCCTTATTAAGATACTTCAAAAATGGCAAAATTCCCAAAATGGAAGCGGTCGGATAACATCCTGGATTGGCGATCAACTTCGCTTGTTTTATTTTGGCACGATTAATTTCAGGAAGCCCATAAACAGCCTCTTTTAAATTCTCTTTATCTTCATGCTCACAGTAGTGTTTCTCATACGCCTCAAGCTCTAAACGGTAATCTGCTGAAAGGTCAACCACCTTTACATGTAACGCTAAAAGCTCTTTTGCAAATCCCATCGCCGCTTTATGCGGAAGCGCTAAAAAAGCAAGCTTGGCATGTTTGGCAACTTCTGAAGCATCGGCTTTTAAAACCTCTTGCTCAAAAACACCCAATAAACTAGGATGCAATTCGCTGGCGTTTATGCTACCTTCGGTAGTCGCAATATACGTGATATTAAAATGCGGATGGTTGATCAAAATTTTGATTAGCTCTAAGCCTGTATAACCGCTTGCACCAATGATCGCTACATCTATTTTTGGCATACTTTATTCCTCGAATTGAATCTCTATGTAAATGACTTCTAAAATCTCATAGACCTGTTGTCCAGAAGGTAATTTAATAGTCACTTCTTCACCCTTGCCATGCCCTAAAAGCTGCTTAGACAAGGGGGTATGATAGGAGATAAGCCCACGATCAGGATTGCTCTCTGTACTCCCAACGATGGTATAGGTCATTTCATCGCCTGTCTCCGTATTTTCTAATTTAATGGTTGAGCCAAAACGGATTTTATCATGTTCATACGAATTGGGATTAATAACTTGCGCACGCGATACGAGATCACTCAGCTCTCCAATACGTCCATCCAAAAATGCTAAATGGTCTTTCGCGGCATGGTATTCAGAGTTCTCTTTTAGATCACCATGACTTCGTGCAATATCAAGTTCTATCACCGTTTCAGGTCGTTGACGTTTTTTTAAGTCAGATAATTCATGCGTTAATTTTTGGTAACCGTATTCCGTCATTGGTTCTTTTATACTCATTCTTAACTCCTTCTCTATTACATTTTTCATAACAGCTTTTAATCAAAGTGAAAAAGCTTATGTTTGCCACTATAGCGTTAAACCTTGCCACTTTTGAGGCAGAAAGTTCTTATAGCCCTATAAACTCATTATACCTTCATTATGCTTATCATTGCCTCTTGACTACCATGGCTTAGCATTGTTCGAAGTTTTTTAGCATGGTTAAAAAATGCCTCTTTGTCCATATTTTCATAGGCTTTTAGTAGATTATCGGCAAAAACGTCTTCTTGCAATAACTCTACATGTAACGGTTCCATTTTTTCAAAATCGAAAATAATATTGGCAAGTCCTACATGTTTGAGTTTCACAAACTGCTGAGCAACCCAATAATCAAACGCTTTTGCTTTATACGCCAATACAAAAGGTACACCGACAAGCGCCGCTTCCAGTGTTGCCGTTCCAGAACAAACAAATGCAAACTCACTTTTTTCAAACGCCTCATAGGTATTGCGACAAATTTTAAAGTCATGAATATCACCATAAATCTCCACAATTTCACGATAATCAAAATGCGGAGGAATGACCAGTAACTTCTCTTTACCCTCTATGCGAGAAGCAACCTCTTTGTAGATAGGAAAAAGGCTTCGGATCTCACTTTTGCGACTACCGGGTAAAAAGGCAATCACCCCTGTCTCTTCCGCTCTGAGTTTAAAAAGTGGAATTTCATCTAAAAGAGGATTCCCCACATACGTTGCCTTGGTATAAAATTGTTGCTCAAAAGGCAAAATAGACGCCAATACATTGCAATATTTTTCCACCTTTGCGACACGCTTAGGCTTCCATGCCCAGACTTGTGGCAAGATATAGTAGATAATTTCGACATTGGGATTGATTGTTTTAATAGCTTTTGCCAAAGGAATATTGAACGCTGGAGAGTCGATAAGCAGCACTTTGTCCACAAAAAAACTCATTCGTGCCATCACTTTAATGGCTCTTTTGGCTTTACGAATTTTGGGCAATGCATCTAAAAACCCCATGATTGAAAAAGCTTTGCTTGGTAGCAACGGCTTTCCAAAACGCTCATCAAAGATACAATACAATTCACACTGCTCCAGTGCATTTAAAATAGGTTCTAAGTGTAAATTGGCGGATGGCTCTAGAGCGGAAACAAGTAATTTCAAAATCGTACCTTTTTTACTTTCTTTAAAACGAAGTCTATACAAAAATCTCTTAAAAATGTAAGCCCATTTCGTTATAATGTAAATAAAAAATAGGCATTTCAATGAAACGTATTTTAATTACCAATGATGATGGCTTTGAAAGTCCTGGACTTCATGCTCTCGCTCGTGCACTTCGCCCTTTAGGACAAGTCACCATTGTAGCACCTACTTCTGAGAAATCTGCTTGCGGACACTCACTCACACTCACACGCCCACTTCGCTTTGTTGCGCTTGGCGATGATTTTTACAAACTTGATGATGGCACGCCCACAGATTGTATTTATCTTTCCTTAAACGCTCTTTTTGAGGGTGATTCAAAACCTGATTTAATCGTAAGTGGCATTAACAAAGGCTCCAATTTAGGCGAAGATATCACCTACAGTGGCACTGCAAGTGCGGCAATGGAAGCAGCCTTGCATGGTGTTCCAGCCATCGCCATCTCGCAAGTTTACACGGGTGGCCCTCAAAACATTGAACTTACCCATGGCTATGATCTTGCTGAGCAAACCGTATACGATCTGGCTAAACGTATTTTAGATGGCACATTTCCTCTTGCAGAGCGTCGCTTTTTAAATGTCAATATTCCTCCGCTTAAACCCGAAGAGTGTAAAGGCTACAAGATCACGCGTGCAGGGTACCGCATGTACGGCAATGACGCGCATCTGCATCGAAATCCACGGGGTGAAGAGTACTATTGGCTAGGTGTTCATACACTGGAGTGGAAAAAAGGTGACATAGATGACTGCGATCTTAGTGCCATTGATGAAGGTTATGTCTCCATCACGCCAATTAAACTCGATATGACAGCGCACGATGAACTTGAAGCCTTAAAAGAGTGGATAAAATAATGGAAGATCGTTATTCACGCGTCAGACGCGTTTTTGGCGATGACTTTGAAAAACT
>JAVHRG010000036.1:0-5823 GCA_036171535.1 Sulfurospirillum sp.
GTCATCATCGGCGTTTTAACATTGACGGGCGCGGCATCGAACTTTGCTGGATTTATTCTTGAAATTGGGGAAAAGAGTCTCTTTCTCTCATTACTTCTGACGATGGTGGCATGTTTGATTTTGGGTATGGGCATTCCGACGATTCCGAACTACATCATCACCAGTTCTATTGCCGCCCCGGCACTTTTAAAATTGGGTGTTCCTCTTATCGTGAGTCATATGTTCGTCTTTTACTTTGGCATTATGGCTGACCTTACACCTCCCGTTGCCCTTGCGGCATTTGCTGCAGCGTCCATCGCCAAAGCTTCTGCGATGAAGATTGGTTTTAAAGCAACGCAAATTGCGATAGCAGGGTTTGTTGTACCGTTTATGGCGGTGTATGATCCTGCCTTAATGCTTCAAGGTGATCCAACGATTATGGCTGTGGTGTATATTGTTATCAAAGCCTTGCTGGCGATTTATCTTTGGGGATGTGCGGCGATTGGATACTTGTGGTCACCTCTGCATGTGTATGAGCGTGTGATTGCAGCGTCTACCGCAGCCCTCTTGGTTGCAGCAATTCCTGCAACTGATGAAGCTGGCTTTTTATTAGGATTTATGTTTATCGCGTGGAATTGGTGGAAAAACCGTAAACAATGATGGCGTTATGTATGAGCTCAGGAGCAGTAACGGTGACACTGTTCCTGAACTCTTTTACCCTTGCTTGGATGCATTCCGTTGAGAAGATTCGTTGGGAAGAAGAGTGGAAAATTGAAGGAAACTCTTTACATGTAATCTCTGCGAGTGTACGAGGAAGTGGAGCAGGGATGGAACCGCCGCTAGATTCTATCTTTAAAGAAGGCGCTTGGCACTACACACCTCATGTTCTGCCACAGAAAGAACTTAGACTTGCACATTCGCCTTTTACCAAAGAGTATGAACTCTGTTTTGATGGCAGATGCACACCTCTTAATAACTTCTTTTTAACACTTCCAGCCATCGATACTATTGTTCTTGAAGCCTGCGAACGCTAGAATAGCGCCACTTTTTATAGGTAAGGTACTTTTCGTGAAATCAGAATTTAAAAATTACAGTTATATCTTTTTAGGCTCACTATTTCTGAGCTTTGGTGTGGTCTCTTTATTTATTCCCAATGCATTAGTAACGGGGGGAACATCGGGTATGGCACTTTTGGGGCATTACATTTTCAAACTGCCTGTGGGCGTGTTGATGATAGCGATTAACGTGCCACTTTTGTTTTTGGGAACAAAATACTTCGGCAAACATTTTACAGTTCGTAGTATCATTGCGATTGGCTTTACCTCCGTGTGTATTGATTTTATGGTCGAGTTTTTACATGTAAGTGCACTTAGCCACGATGTTATTTTAGCGGCTATCTTTGGTGGTATTGCCGTGGGCATAGGATTGGGATTTATTCTCAGCGGTCATGCTTCTGCGGGTGGGTCTACGATTATTGCCAAAATTGTGGCATCCAAGACGAGCATCAAAGCCTCATCCGTGATGTTCTTTATTGATATGCTGGTTATTCTTGCTATCGCATTTATCTCACAAAACATCGACTTAGCACTTTGGAGCATGGTGAGTATTTATATCAGTGCCAAAAGTATTGATATGTTTTTGACACGGGGACCTTCAAAAAAAGTGGTGCACATTGTCTCTACGAAAATCGAAGAGCTTTGTACTGAGATCGTACTGCACTTGGGGAAAAATGGCACCATCGTGCAAGGTGATGGTATATTTGAGCATGAAGATAAACGTATGATTTTTTTAGTGGTGGAAAATCGTAAAATCCCAACGCTTAAAGAGTTGATTCAAAAAGTGGATAACGAGGCGTTTATGGTCGTTATGGAAGCGTCAGAACTGTTAGGGCGTGGACACTAAAACTTACTTTTAATGTTGATACTAAACTGGTCACTTTGCTTATCAATCCCTGTTTTATCGTACGAAAAGCCAAGATTTAAACCTTTGGTGATTTCATTGAGTTGAAAGTTACTGTAAACACCTGTGTAGGAGAGGTTTGTTTGGACCTCATTGGCAATGACATAGCGTGAACCAAGCGTAATGTCTTTACGAGGAGAGTAGTTAACATCAACAGCATAAGCAGCGGTATTGGGTGTGTAATTGTTGGAGCTAAGCACAGAAGAGGTGGGCAAAAGATGGTCTTTACCCTCTAAGTCGCCATTGGCACCACGAGCACCACTTAGCACTTTAGAGTAGGCAACATAACTTCCAAAATTTTCATAATTCATTTGTGCTTTAGTCCCAAACGCATTGGTCGTTTCAAGGCCACCTTGCATTAAACTCTGCTGATAGGTATCGGCATAATAGTTAGCACTCAGTTTATACCCAATATCGTCTGTATTGCCATGGTAGAGAGCTTCCGTATAGTAGATGGTGTTGTCGGTGGTGGTTTGATGCGTTTCTGTGGAAAAAGATTGCGTAGCCACTTCAAATCTTACTCCTCCAAGAGGAGCCGTTTGATAGTGAAAGAGAATTTTTTGTGTTTTGGTGCTTGAAAATGGCGTCTCTTCCTCTTCATTACCTTCGTTGTAATTAGAGCTGATTTTGTGGGTAAGATTACCATCCAATAGGGCATCCATCAATGAATCTGCCGCGAAAAGAGAATGGAATAAAACGATGAGTATAAGGGTGAGTTTTTTCATGATGAGATAAAGCGTAAAGCCACCGAAATGGCTTTACATGTAAAGCAAGGGAGAATGATGAATTACATCATTCCACCCATGCCTCCCATTCCGCCCATGCCACTCATATCTGGCATTGCAGAAGCTTTTTCCTCTTTTGCATTGGTAATCGTAGCTTCAGTTGTCAAAAGTAAACTTGCGACAGAAACCGCATTTTGAAGTGCAATACGTGAAACTTTAACAGGATCGACGATACCTGCTTCAAACATATCAACATATTCACCTGTTGCAGCGTTAAAACCATAGTTTGCTTTGTTACTCATAAGAACATTGTTTGCGACAACGCCAGCATCAAAGCCTGCATTTTCAGCAATTTGTTTCAAAGGAGCTTTAAGAGCACGGGTAACGATATCCGCACCAATTGCTTCATCACCGCTAAGGTTTAGTTTGATTTTAGCGTTTGCAAGTAAGAATGCAGAACCGCCTCCTACTACAATGCCTTCTTCAACAGCCGCTTTGGTTGCTGAAAGTGCATCATCCACACGGTCTTTTTTCTCTTTCATCTCTGTCTCAGTTGAAGCGCCCACTTTAATGACCGCAACACCACCACTGAGTTTTGCTAAGCGCTCTTGAAGTTTTTCTTTATCATAGTCACTGCTTGTTTCAGCAATTTGTGCTTTGATTTGTCCAACACGAGCATCAATTCTAGCCTTGTCACCGTTACCATTAACAATAGTTGTGTTGTCTTTATCGATCACAATGCGCGCTGCTTGACCAAGATCTGCCAATGTAGCTGCTTCAAGTGTACGTCCTAGCTCTTCACTGATGACTTCACCACCACTGATAATCGCGATGTCTTCAAGCATTGCTTTTCTTCTATCGCCAAAACCTGGTGCTTTAACCGCAGCGATGTTAAGAACACCTCTAAGTTTGTTTACAACTAAAGTTGCCAATGCTTCACCATCGATGTCTTCAGCAATGATAAGCAAAGGTTTACCTGTTTTTTGAACTTGCTCAAGGACAGGAAGTAAATCTTTAAGATTAGAAACTTTTTTGTCATACAATAAAACATAAGGATGCTCTAAAACGGTTTGCATTTTCTCTGGGTTGGTGACAAAGTAAGGTGAAAGGTAACCACGATCAAACTGCATACCCTCAACAACGTCTAACTCGTCTTGGATACCTTTAGCTTCTTCAACGGTAATAACGCCATCTTTGCCCACTTTTTCCATAGCTTCAGCAATTAACTCACCGATAACTGTATCAGAGTTTGCAGAAATCGTTGCAACTTGTGCGATCTCTTTTTTATCTTTAACGGCTTTTGCCATTTTTTTAAGTTCAACAATGATTGCTTCGGCTGCTTTATCCATACCACGTTTTACTTCAACAGGGTTTGCACCCGCCGTGATGTTTCTAAGTCCCTCTTTGAAAATAGCATGTGCTAAAACCGTTGCAGTTGTTGTTCCATCACCTGCTTGATCCGCAGTTTTTGATGCAACTTCTTTAACCAGTTGAGCGCCCATATTTTCAATCGTATCTTTAAGTTCAATCTCTTTAGCCACAGAAACGCCATCTTTGGTAATGCTAGGAGCGCCAAAACTTTTTTGAATTAAAACATTGCGACCGCGTGGTCCCATAGTAACTTTTACAGCGTCATTGAGTTTTTTAACACCTTCATAGAGCGCATTACGTGCATTGTCTGAATATTGAATATCTTTTGCCATGTTTATTTCCTTTTGCTATTGTTTAATTATAAAACGCCCAAGAGGTCGTCGATGTTCATTACAAGGTAAGTTTTGCCATCCAAAGTGAGCTCTGTACCAGCATATTTTGCAAAGACTACTTTATCACCAACTGAAACAAGACCTTTCTCTGCAACTTTTGGACTTATTGCTTTAACAACACCGCTAAGAGGTTTTTCCTTAGCATTGTCAGGGATAATAATACCTGAAGCAGTGGTAGTCGCTTCTTCGATTCTCTCAAGAAGAACTCTTTTTCCTAATGGTTTGAAAGTCATTTATATGTCCTTTTGACTAAAATTTTTAGCACTCGTTTGTTTTGAGTGACAGAATTTTACACAAATATAGCTAAAAAGTCAAGAAAAAAGAGCTTAAAGTTTAGTCTTATATGCTCAATGTTTTTTGGTTTTTGTGTATGTTTTCAAAAAGAGGCTAGAATTAACCAAAGTATAAGTTTTATGACTATATAATGCCAACCTCTTTTAACCATGTCAAGGTAGCTCAGCTGGTTAGAGCGCTGGTCTCATAAGCCGGAGGTCGAGGGTTCGAGTCCCTCTCTTGACACCACTCTTCAAATACTCAAAAATCCGTAACTATAGTAGTTTTAATCAATTTTTTTTAATATGTTCAAAGTAACTTTTTTTGCATAACATTGTCATTTTGACAATAATTTGACAACATTTAGGCACAAAATATAGGCACAAATTTTGTGCCTTTCTACATAATGACATCTCCTTATTTCTTTTTTTCATCCTCAAAAGTCACATAAAGAAGCACGCATATTTTTTTCAGCAGTGAATCAACAATACATTAGCAGTAATAAAATGCCTAAAAATAGATGTTCATAGCATTGTTAGCAGTAAAATAGCAGTGTGTTAGCAGTAATATTCTCTATACTAAACAAAACATAATAACAAGAAGATATTTATGAATAAATATCTCTCTTTAATCATTTATCAATGGTTTACGAATTTTACTTATCCAACAAATCTGTTACGGATGGAAAGAGCCGCGTGAATCATGTGCATCGAATGGATGTCATTCGAGCTGTTATCTTTGCAATGGATCATTCTCTGGAGGATATTTTCAATCTATGTGCACCCTTGCATCCCACAAAAGAGGAACTTTTTGTCTATCAGTGTAAACAGTGTCAGTTGATCCCACCTCTTTTTATAGAGAGCGTAGAGTCTAAGCAACGCATTATTGGTAGTAGTAAGCTTGAAGACCTTGGATTTGAATATCTACGTAAAAATCCGATGGAGTTTATGGATTAATGCCTTGTAAAAAATATACTATTTAACTATAATATAATAGTTAAATAGCGTTATTTAAAGGTTATATATGATTATTTCTATTATCAATAAAAAGGGTGGTGTTGGTAAAACACCCATTGCATTTTCTTTGGCTAAAGACTTAGGTTATTATCTCCAATCCAATGACAA
>JAVHRG010000037.1:0-5795 GCA_036171535.1 Sulfurospirillum sp.
CTTTACAACATGTATTGATGATGGCTTGAATGAAAATGGTTACATCGTTCCAGGCCTTGGCGATGCAGGAGACAGAGTTTTTAATACGGTTAGTGTAGAGTAAAAACTTTTTTCTGACATTTACATGTAAAACGGGCATTACCCGTTTTACTACACTGCCCCTTGATCAATCATAGAGTCAGCTACTTTTCGAAATCCTGCAATATTTGCACCTAACATCAAGTTTCCTTCATCGCCAAACTCTTTAGATGTTTTATAGGAAAGCTCAAAAATATTTTTCATAATACCTCTGAGTTTACTATCGACTTCGGCGAAACTCCATCTTTGCATACTGGCATTTTGACTCATCTCTAACTGGCTGGTTGCAACACCACCAGCGTTGGCAGCCTTTGCAGGACCGTAAAACATTTTGTGCGCTAACATAAAGTCAATCGCTTCAGGGGTACTTGGCATATTAGCCCCTTCATTAACCAACCGACAGCCGTTTTTGTAGAGAATTTGAATGTCATTGAGGTTGAGTTCATTTTGTGTCGCACTAGGAAATGCCGCAAAACAAGGGATACTCCAGACAGCATTCGTCCCCTCTGGATATTGACTGACAGGAATGTAGGTCGCTTCAGCATGAACGTTAAGGTATTCACTTAAATCTTTACGCGCAATCTCTTTAATGGCTTTAAGTGCATTAAAATCAATCCCATTTTTATCGTAGATCATCCCATGAGAGTCACTGCATGTAACGGGTATCGCCCCCATGTCATAGAGCTTTTGAATCGTATAAAGGGCCACATTGCCTGCACCTGATACGGTGCATATTTTACCTTTAAGCGAGTCACCCACTTTGTTGAGGATATTTTCTGCAAAATAGACAGAACCATACCCTGTTGCTTCCGTGCGTGCAAGGGATCCTCCCCAGTTGAGTCCTTTACCTGTCAATGCCCCTTCAAAACGACCCGTGAGGCGTTTATATTCACCAAATAGATAGCCAATCTCACGCCCACCGACACCAATGTCACCAGCAGGAATGTCTTTCGTTTCGCCAATATGTTGGGAGAGTTCCACCATAAACGATTGGCAAAAGCGCATAATTTCACCTTCACTCTTACTTTTAGGATCGAAATTACTACCACCTTTTGCTCCACCAATGGCAAGTCCCGTTAGAGAGTTTTTAAAGGTCTGCTCAAATCCTAAGAATTTAATGATACCCAGATTGACACTCGAATGGAAACGAAGCCCACCTTTGTAAGGTCCAATGGCAGAGTTAAACTGTACGCGGTAACCAATATTGGTTTGGATTTTTCCTTGATCATCTATCCAGACAACACGAAAGAGGATTTGACGTTCAGGGATGACGATACGCTCTAATATATTGTACTGATCGTATTTGGATTCTGCTTGTAAAAGCGGTTCCAAAGAGGTTAAAACCTCTTCAACGGCTTGGTAAAACTCGGTTTGACCGGGGGTACTCTCAATCGTGGATTGAAGAACTTTATCGATATAACGTTTCACTGACATCGGGCAACTCCTTTGGGGATTTTACGACGGAGACTTTTTGAGGCGTTTGGCTTTTTTGAGAAAAATAAAAAGCGCTTTTTGTTCTTTTTTCTGAATAGAATAACTAATAAGTTTAAGATACTCTTTGATGTCATGAGCGGAAATACCACGCTCTTTGGCATAGGTATTTAAAATATAGTTTGGAATTTTAATTGGACGTTGAACAAATTTTGCAGAGAGTCTTTTGTAAAAACTTTGACGTACGTTCACACATAATCGTGCAAAAACAAAAGGGAGATGGTATGTGTCATGCCAGATTTGGGCGAGGTCAATATAAGCCGTTGGATCTTGCAGGTAGAGCTTTAGTGCGCGATCTCCGATGAAAACTTCACCTTCTAACCCAAGGACACGGGTTAGCATGTTGGACGTAGCAGATGCGGGGTCTCTTTTGGCAATCCCCTCTTTTAAAATAACACTTTTAACATTTTTTTGCGCCACTATGCCAATAGGCAAAGGGGTGATTGATTTGCGTTTACTTTCAATGCTGGAAATAAACGCGGCATCCACAACACGTTTTCTAAATTTACGATTGATACTGGAAGGTACAGACTTCTGGTGCTCACAGGAACGCTTAAACGCGTTGGGTAATGAGGCTCGTTTTAAAAAAACATGAAAGGGAAGAAGATTGATATAGTCTATCTTTCCAAAAACCATACAGACTCCTTATTTCTCGGTTTTGTATTATAACTTGTCTTGCTTAACAAGATGGTTACTAAGAAGATTTATACCCAAAAGTCGATACAATGAAAGCAAAAAGATAGGATAGTATATTATGCTCGAATCACTATTTACTGCCGAAGCACTCATGGCGTTATTGACACTAACCGCTTTGGAAATTGTTCTCGGAATTGATAATATTATTTTTATTGCTATTTTAGTTGGTCGTTTACCGGCACATCAAAGAGATAAAGGTCGGATTTTTGGACTTGGTCTTGCGATGATCACACGTATTATGTTACTTCTTTCACTCTTTTGGATTATGAAATTGACAACGCCACTATTTACTCTTTTTACCTATGCTATTTCAGGACGTGATCTCATCTTAATTGTGGGAGGGCTGTTTTTGCTTGCCAAGTCAACAACGGAGATTCACCAAGATATTGAAGAGGTAGGAGAAGAAGAAAAAGAGCTTAAAAAAAGTTCACGTGGCTTTTTTAATACGCTTATTCAGATTGCAATTTTAGACATCGTTTTTTCGCTTGATTCTGTGATTACCGCAGTGGGTATGGCAAACAACATCATCATTATGATATTAGCCGTCGTGCTTGCGGTGGGTGTGATGATGTTTGCAAGTAAGAGTATTTCTAATTTTATCGATGCCAACCCTACCATTAAAATCTTAGCGCTCTCCTTTTTAATTTTAGTCGGTGTGACGCTTATTGCTGAAGGGCTTGGCTTTCATATTTCAAAAGCGTATGTCTATTTTGCAATGGCATTTTCCCTTGGCGTCGAGTCGATTAATATCTACAGCCGTAAGAAAAAAATTAAAAAATCAATAGCTAAAAAAGAGGCGTAATATGTTTTCTCTCCTTCGTTCTTCCAATGCCTTTGCCATTGATCTTGGTACCAATAATACACTTGTGTACCAACCAAGCAGAGGCATTATTTTAGATGAGCCCACCTCTATTTCATTTGATACAAAACGAAGTTCTTTTTTTGACAGTGGTGCTTCTTCTAGACGTATGTGGGGTAAAAATCCTCAACATATTGAAGTGATGCATCCACTTTCCAAAGGGGCGATTGCCAATTTAACCGTGGCAAAAGCCTACATTAAAGAGGTAATTTCACGCATTGCACAGAGTCGATTTTTTAAGCCAAGCATTCTTGTCAGCGTTCCAAGCGATCTCAATTCGATGGAGCGAAGTGCTGTGGTGGAAGCATGCAAAGATGGAGGGGCTCGTGAAGTGATGCTCATTAAAGACCCTTTTTCTGCCGCGCTTGGTTCCATGCAAGAGATAGAATTACCTAAAGGTGTTTTGGTATTGGACATTGGAGCAGGGGTGAGCGATATTTCACTTCTTTCGTGTAATGGGATTGTAATGTCAAAGTCCCTTCGTGTTGCAGGAAACGACCTTGATGAAGCGATTATCGAGTATTTTAAAGCGAACAAGCGCATTCTCATTTCTCACAATGATGCTGAGCGTTTGAAAAAAGAGCTTGGAAATCTTATCAATCGTGAAGAAGTAACGATGCAGATCAATGTCAAAAATCTTGTCTCTCGGCTTCCTGAACGCTTTGTGGCAAGCTCTCACGATGTGCATCACGCGATTATGCCTTTGGTCGATAAAATGGTCTCACTCACACATCGTATGCTTTCAGAACTTCCTCCTGCTTTTGCACAAGATATTTTTGATCAAGGTATTTTGTTGACAGGCGGTTCTTCGATGCTTCTGGGGCTAGATCGTTACCTGTCTGCCAAATTAGAAATAGCGGTCAATGTTGTGGACAATCCTCTACAAAATATTATTTTAGGGGCAGGTCGCGCCATGGAAGATGTCCGTTATAGCTCTCTTTTAGGCGCGTAAGAGCAATCAATTATTGCTCTTACTGTGCTCCCAGCCATAAACATATCAATATATCTTGATATAAAGATAATTTTATGCTACCATTCATTTAATGGTTTACATGTAAAGGTTTCATTATGAAAAAAGTATTGATTTTATGTACAGGAAACAGTTGTCGAAGCATCATCGCCGAAGCACTTGTCAATGCCAAATTAGAGGGCATTGAAGCTTACAGTGCGGGTGTGTGTGCGAGTGGCAAAGTGAATGCTTATGCGAAAAGAGTTTTAGAAGAAGAGGGCATTTGGGACGATTCGTATCACTCTAAAGCATTGGATGAAGTCTTACATGTAGACTTTGATTTGGTCGTCACGGTGTGCGATCATGCCAATGAAACCTGTCCGATGTTCCCTCGTCCTATACCTAAAATCCATGTCGGATTTTCCGATCCTGATGGCAAAGATTATGGTGCGTTTATTCTTACATGTAAAGCGATTGAAGCCGAACTCTTGCCGATTATTGCAAAAAAACTCTCATGAATGTGGAGCAGATGCTCATTGAAATGACCTCACAATTTGGTGCATGGGCGATTGTTGCTTCGTTTGGCATCGGTCTTTTAACCTCTTTGGCTCCGTGTTCCATCATCACCTTGCCATTGCTTGCAGGCAGTGCTTTGGGACTTTCAAAGGATCTTAACGCCAAACAAAAAAAAGTCTTTATTTACCAATACTCCCTGCTTTTTGTATTAGGTTTGGTCATGAGCTTTTCACTGTTGATGCTTCTTGTTTCTAAGATGGGCATGATGCTCTCACTTGCACCTTTTTGGGCGTATCTGCTTGCCGCTCTGGCGACATTTACGGTGGTTGCTTACGCCCTTGGATGGATTCAAGGATTTGATAAAGACAAAGTGGCACGCAAATTTTTGAGATTTAAACTTTTGGGTGCGGTGATCATCGGGCTTATTTTTGGACTGGTGAGTACGCCGTGTGCCTCTGCGCCGTTGGTTGCCATCATCACCATTGCCTCTCAAAGTGGTTGGGTTTATTCGTATGCGCTTGTGTTGGCGTTTGCCCTAGGACATGGCATGTTGCTTTTGGTGGCAGGAACGTCGCTTGGGTTTACACAAAGTGTGGTTTCAAGTAAGAAAATAAGCAGAATGAGCCGTTTGATCAATGGCTTTTTTATTGTGGTATTGGTGGGGATTGGCGTTTATTTTCTCTACCAAACGTACCTCGTATTTTAGGAAAAAAGATGAAAAAAAAGATTATTTTAGCTGTGTTAACGCTTCTTTTAGTTGGGTGTGGTGAGGCAAAAGTAGAATCCAAAACACCTATCGCGTCGCCTTTGAAAAAGACGCAAGAGGCTTCAGCGATGTTAGAAGCAACGCCGTATGCGCAGATCGCTTCGGAGATTGGTAAAACACCGATGCTTGTCGAGTTTGGCTCGACCAGCTGTGCTTCGTGTGTGGAGATGGGAAAATTGTTGTACCGCGCGAAACAAGAGTATCCGCAAAGTGCGATCTATTTTGTAGAGGTTTACAATGACCAACCAGCGACGCGCGATTATAGAATCCAGATGATTCCGACACAAATTTACCTCGATGCCAAAGGCGCTGAGTCTGATCGACACATCGGTGCGGTTACTTATGAGCAACTGATTGCTAAGCTTAAAGCGCAAAACGTTATTTTTTAAGGAGTAAACGATGTTTGATCTGTGGGAAAAAATGGTTGATACTCTGGTATA
>JAVHRG010000038.1:0-5781 GCA_036171535.1 Sulfurospirillum sp.
GCTTCAATGAGTGTTTTTACCACTTCATGTACCGAAATTTGAATAAATTTTGTTGTATCGTATGGCGTTACATAGGTCATGTTTTCAGGGAAAGATTTTGAAAGTTTTTCCATGACTGCATCGACTTTTTTGGCTGTTTCCAACGCATTCGCACCGGATTGTAAGTAGATACCAATCGGTACCATCGTTTGCCCATTAAGCGTTGCCGATACATCATACGATGCAGCACCGAGTTCAAGACGTGCGACATCTTTAAGGCGTAAGGTCGAGCCATCTTTATTGGATTTTAAGATGATATTTTCAAACTCTTCGACTTTGTCAAACCGCCCTTGTGTTGTTACCGTGTAGGTATAGGCTTGAGCTGCTTTGGTAGGAGCCTGATTGAAACGTCCTGTTGCAAACTGAGCATTTTGTTCCGAGATAGAATTGATCACATCCGTTGGGGTGAGATTGTATTTTGCCAGTTGATCGGGTTTCATCCAAATACGCATGGAATAGTCTTGATTACCAAACAACGCAGCATCACCAACACCATTAACACGCTTAAGTTCATCAATAACATTGACAAGCGCATAATTTGCCATGTAAATTTTGTCATAGCTATTGTTTGGTGAAATAATCGAAATAACTTTTAAAATAGTAGACGATTGTTTACGTACCGTAACCCCTTGCGCTTGAACTTCACTTGGAAGACTACTTAGGGCTGCTTGAACACGGTTATTGACGTTAATCGTTGCTTGATCAGCGTTCGTTCCAATTTTAAAATAGACATTAATTGATAAAGAACCTGTTGATGAAGCCGTTGAAGACATATAAATCATATCTTCAACACCATTTATCTGTTGCTCAATCGGTGCAGCAACTGTTTTAGAAATGGTGTCGGCACTTGCCCCTGCATACGTTGCTTTGACGGTTACTTGTGGTGGCGTTACTTGAGGATACTCCTCAATAGGTAAGCCTCTGATACCCATCAAGCCCGCTATAATCACAACAATCGAGAGGACCGTTGCAAAAATAGGCCTGTTGATAAAAAATTTAGAAAACATACTTTATTCCTTCGCTTCTATAACATTAACAGCTGAACCAGGGCGCAGTTTAGTCAGATTGTCTGTAATGACGACATCCCCGACACTCAAACCGCTTTCAATGATATAGGTGTCATTATGAACGGTTCCTGCTTTGACAGGAACTTTCGTAGCTTTGCCCTCTTTTACCACATACACGAATGATCCAATGGCTTCTTGTAAGAGTGCCTTTTGAGGAATACTAATCGCATCTTTATAGACCAAACCTTCCACATTCACACGCACAAAGAGTCCGGGTATTAAAATATTGTTTGGATTGGCAAAGGTTGCTCTTGCTTTAATGGTAGAGGTTTCAGCATCAACATAACTATCGATAAAGTCCAATGTTCCTGTTTTGGCATACTTTGAACCATCTGGGGTAGAGAGTTGAATAGGAAGTTTTGCTTGAGCCAAACTATTCCAGTTACCTGTTCCCATCACATAACGTTTTTTCAAAAGTTCAATATCGGGTAAGGAGAATTCAACATAGATAGGATCGGTTTGGGTAATCGTCGTTAATGTCATTGTATCACTACTAGAACCTACATAACTTCCAACATCTTGGGCATTGAGGCTTGTCATACCACTAATGGTTGCTTTAACTTTGGTATAGTTAAAATCAATCGTTGCTTTTTTCAATGCTGCCCCAGAAGCTTTAAGCGATGCTCCTGCTGACTCATACGCAGAGAGTGCTGCATCACGCTCTTTTTGGCTCACAGCATCTTGCTCAAACAATGCTTTGGTACGATCCCAATCACGCGTTGCTTGTTTAAGGGTTGCCTCTTTTACGCCAACATCAGCCACAGCTTCTTGCATCAAAGCTTCATAACGGTCTGAGTCAATTTGATAGAGCATATCGCCAGCTTTTACAAAGCTACCTTCTGTAAAGTGTTTCTTTTCTAAAACACCACTCACTCGTGCAACAATACTCACTTGTTGCATACTTTTGACTTTCGCTGGATATTCAAGTGAAACAGGAACATCACTGGCTATCACTTTATAGGTGGATACACTTAAAGGAGGCATTGCTGGCATTCCCCCTGCTGCTTTTTTATCTTGGCTTGAGCATCCTGTTACTAAAAAAGCTCCCAAAACACCTATTAATGCATATCTAGCATATGTTAAATACACTCTATTTGTAGTCATTTTTCGCTCCCAAATTTATGTAATGTAATATACATTACACTTTATGGGCGAAATTGTATCCGAAAAAAGTAAAAAAATCAAGCTAATTTCACTAACGGAAAAAAAAGTAACTATTGTATTACATGTAAGCCGCGACAAAAAATGGTTACGACTTGTTTTAAAGCTTTTAAACGTGTTTCTTCAGAAATATCAATTTTAATTCCTAAGATTGTCTGAAAGAGAAAAGGACCTTTGACAGCATTTAAAAATTGCTCTGCCACTAAGTGGGTATCTTCAACTTCTATATGACCATTTGCTTTTTCATTTTCCAAATAATTTGCAATAATATTGACAGGAATAGACATAAGATTCTGAATCTGCATTTTATTGAGTCTTGAATCATCGATATACCCTATTGATATAAGTAAACGGTGAAATAAAATGGCATCGGGAGTGGTGACTAAATCTAAAAACATTCTTCCAGTCTCCATTAAAAATTCTTCAATACGCCCCTCATAACAAGCACTTCTACGACCCCACTCACCAAAAACTTCTTCTGATTTTTGTTCCAAAATATAAATAAACAGTTGTTCTTTATTGCCAAAATGCTTATACAATGTTGCGAGTGATCCCCCTGCATGCTTGACAATATCATTCATACTGACATTTTCATAACCATTATCTAAAAAAAGTCGATGCGCCACATCAATAATCTTCGTACAACGTGATTCTGCTTTACCACTGAGTCGATCAACGAGAGAACTGATAAAACATTTGCATTTCTCTTCATTCATGTTAACTTACTCCTTTATTTGACACTTTTTGCAATTATACAACAAATCAATTTTTCTACTTTAGAAGAAGCAATAGTAGCATCTTATCTAAGGAAGATTGTTATATTATTGCCTGAGATGTAAAGTTTTTTGCATTTTAACCGATAATGCTTGAAAACGTTTAATACTATTTTTTGGAGCTGACTTTATGGACTTAACCGTCATCTTGGGCATGGTAATTGCCATTACCACTATTTCTACGGGCGATATTATGGAAGGTGGAAATCCTCTTCATATTTTGCATATCACTTCATTTATTATCGTTATTCCAACCGCTATGGCAGCAGCCATGACGGCAACACCCCAAGAGTATGTTAGAGGTGCCTTTAAAGAGTTTAAAGTTATTATGAAAAAATCCTCTGTTGACCTTCATGCACGTATTAAGCAAATTATTGATTTTGCCATTATCGCAAGACGTGATGGTATCTTAGCGCTTGAATCACATGCCAATCAAATGGACGATGAGTTCTTCAAAAAAGGTCTGAGTATGGCCGTTGATGGTGTTGAAGCACATGAGATTGAAGAGACACTTGATATTCTTATTGAACAGACGGAAGAGTATTATCATGGCTCTGCACACTATTGGATACATGCAGGGGAAACCTGCCCTGTTATGGGACTCATTGGTGCTGTTTTAGGTCTTATTTTGGCACTTCAAAAACTGGATAATCCTGCTGAAATGGCAATGGGTATTGGTGGTGCATTTACCGCAACCGTTTTTGGTATTGCAGGCTCTTATATCTTCCTAGGGCCATGGGGACACAAGCTTAAGGGAAAATCCGTAGATATTATTAAAGAAAAACGTGTCATCTTAGCAGGTATTTTAGGTATTTCTCATGGTGACAACCCTCGTACGCTTGAAATGAAACTTCTCAATTATCTTTCTCCTCTTGAAGAGAAAAAAAGCCAATTTGACAAATAAGGGATACTAAGTGGGTAAAAAGTGTAAAAAAGTCGAATGTGAAGGAGGCGAGAAGTGGGCAGTACCCTTTGCTGACTTTTTTAGCCTGTTACTTGCTCTTTTTATCGCACTCTTTGCTATTGCTTCAACCAATACAGAGAAGATGAAAGCTCTCAAAGAAGAGTTTGTCAAAATCTACGACTACAGTGCAAAACCTGAAGAAGCAACGCCTGTTATGAGCATGGCTATTAAATCGGGCGATGCCGCTAAAGATAAAGACAAAGGCAATGCAGGTGGAACTTCAGCTCAACTTGAAGAGATTGCTCGTTTAGCACAAATGATTGAAAAAATGAATATTGGAGAAGGATCCTTAGAGCAAAAAATTGATGGTGCCATTTTAAAACTTCCAACCAAACTTCTTTTTGCCCCAGGTTCTGCTGAGATTATCAACAGTGACTCCATGCTTTTCCTCAAACGTGTTTCTGACATTATTGCGATGCTCCCTAAAAATGTTGAAGTGATTGTCAAAGGATTTACCGATGCAACGGCACTTCCAAATGGCTCTAAATACCAAGACAACCTTGAACTCTCTAGTGCTCGTGCCAATGCTGTTATTCGCGTCCTTATTCGCAATGGCATTGCCAAAGATCGCCTAAGCTCAGCAGGATACGGAGATACAAAACCACTGACAAATAACGATACATTGGAAGGTCGCGAGAAAAATGGTCGTGTTGAATTTACGATGCGTATTTCAGGGCCTGATAACTCCACGAAAAAAGAGTCTATCTTAGATACTCTCAATGCCATCAATAAAAAAGCAGAATAAAGAAGTTTAATCAAGTTCTTGCAAAACTTCTTTTATAATACCACTTGCTTCTTTTTGAAGCAAAAATTTTTACATGTAATGAGTTTTTCCTATGATTCAAGCCACTAATCTTTCTAAACATTTTGGGGTACAAACCCTTTTTGAAAATATCAGTTTTACCCTTGCTCATGGCAATAAAATAGGCTTTGTGGGGCGTAATGGTTCAGGTAAATCCACTCTTTTTAAAATTCTTTTAGGGGAAGAAGAAGCCGATGCTGGTGATATTCTCATCCCTAAAAATTATACGATTGGCACTTTGAGACAGCATATTCACTTTACCCACAAAACCGTGCGCGAAGAGTGTGCTTCTGCACTGCATGGTGACGAAGCCTTTGACCTCTACAAAATCGAGAAAATGCTTTTTGGACTTGGTTTTTCACAAGAAGATTTAGACAAAGATCCTATGAATTTTTCGGGTGGTTATCAAATTCGCCTCAATTTGGTCAAACTTCTTGCCACTAACCCCTCTTTGCTTCTTTTAGACGAACCGACCAACTACCTTGATATTATTTCAATGCGTTGGCTTCAAACGTTTCTCAAAGAGTTTAAAGGTGAGATTATTCTGATCACCCATGACCGCGACTTTATGGACGCTGTCACCACTCATACTATGGGACTGAGGCGTAAAAGCTTGATGATCGTTGAGGGAAATAGCTCAAAATACTATGCAAAATTAGAAGAAGACGATGAGCGTTATCTTAAAACCAAAGCCAATTTAGATAAAAAACGTGCCGAACTTGAAGATTTTGTTACACGCCAAAAAGCGCGTGCTTCTAAAGCAGTTATGGCGCAAAGTAAAGCGAAACAGCTTGAAAAAATGGGCGAAATGGATGATCTTGAGGTCGAAAGTAGCCTTCACTTTTCATTTAACTATAAAAAAACGCCTGCTAAAATCGTACTTGAAGCAAAAGAGATAGGCTTTGGATATGACCCAACTCACCCTCTTTTTCAAAACCTTTCTTTTAAGTTGGAAAAAGGGAAATGCCTTGCAAT
>JAVHRG010000039.1:0-5770 GCA_036171535.1 Sulfurospirillum sp.
GATTGCAACATACGTAATAGCATCTAAAGGATTGGAAACGGTGATGACAATGGCATCTGGCGAATAAATTTTAACCTGTTCAATGATACCTTTGGTAATCTTCGCGTTAATCATTAATAAATCATCTCTGCTCATACCAGGCTTTCTTGGACTGCCTGCAGTAATAACAACAATATCACTATTTGAAATATGTTTATAATCGCTTGAAGCACTAATCAGCGTATGACTACCTTCAGGACTCGTTGCTTGAGAAATATCAAGGGCTTTACCAATGGCAACGCCCTCAACAAGGTCTATCATCACAATTTCGCGACAACTTTTACGCATTGCGAGCCAATAGCAAATTGTTGCTCCAACATTTCCTGCTCCAATAATAGAGACTTTTTTCCCTTGTGACAATGAGACTCCTTCTTTACATGTAAATCAAAAATTACGCTTTGAATTCACCCAAAGCTTTATTTAACGTAGCACTAGGACGCATCGCTTGGCTCGTTTTTTCAAAATTTGGAATATAGTATCCACCCATATCAACAGGCTTACCTTGAACAGCATTAAGTTCACCCACGATCTTTTGCTCATTTGCTTTCAGTGTCTCAGCGAGTGGTTTAAACTGTGCCGCAAGCTCTTTATCATCATTTTGTTTTGCTAAAGCTTCCGCCCAATACATCGCTAAATAAAAGTGGCTACCACGATTGTCCAACTCACCTACTTTTGATGATGGCGATTTGTTATTATCCAAAAACTTACCGGTTGCCTCATCTAGCGTTTTAGCCAAAATAGAAGCTTTTTTATTGCCTACAACGTTATCAAGATGTTCAAGTGAAGCGGTGAGGGCCATAAATTCACCTAAAGAATCCCATCGTAAATGGTCTTCTTCAATAAATTGTTGAACATGTTTAGGAGCCGAACCACCCGCACCCGTTTCAAATAAGCCACCGCCACTCATAAGTGGAACAATAGAGAGCATTTTAGCCGATGTTCCCACTTCCAAAATAGGAAAAAGATCGGTAAGGTAATCACGAAGAACGTTACCTGTCACGGCTATCGTATCTAACCCTTTAACAATACGTGCTAAGGATTCACGAATTGCCTCTTCTGGAGTCATAATTTTAATATCAAGATCTTTAAGATCGTATTCTTTGAGATATTTTTCAACTTTTTTAATCATCTCTCTATCATGTGCGCGAACGGGATCAAGCCAGAAAATAGCGGGTGTTTTACTAAGTCGTGAGCGATTAATAGCAAGTTTCACCCAATCACGAATTGGAGCGTCTTTCGCTTGACATGCACGGTAAATATCACCCTTTTCAACATTGTGTTCCATCAAAACGTTTCCACTAGCAATGTCTACAATGCGTACAACACCATCCGCTTCACATTGGAAAGTCTTGTCGTGAGAGCCATACTCTTCTGCTTTTTGTGCCATTAAGCCAACATTAGGAACAGAACCCATTGTTTTAGGATCAAGGGCTCCATTTTTCTTGCAAAAATTCATGGTTTCTTCATAAATACGTGCATAACAGCGATCGGGAATGAGTGCTTTCGTATCGTGCAAGGCACCATCATCACCCCACATTTTGCCAGACTCCCTGATACATGCGGGCATGGAAGCATCAATAATCACATCACTGGATACATGTAAATTCGTAATTCCCTTTTCAGAATTAACCATTGCAAGTTTAGGGCGCTTGGTATATGTATTCATAATATCTGCTTCAATCGCTGCTTTTTGAGCTGCTGGAAGCGTGGCAATTTTGGTATAAAGATCGCCTAGACCATTGTTGGCATTGACACCAATCTCTTTAAAAAGTGTGGCATATTTTTCAAAAACATCTTTAAAAAACGCTTTAACAGCATAGCCAAACATAATCGGATCACTAACTTTCATCATTGTGGCTTTAAGATGTAAGGAAAGGAGTATTCCACTTTTTTTAGCCTCGTCCATTTGCGCTTCAAAAAATGCTGAAAGCTTTTTGTTACTCATATAGGTACCGTCAATAATTTCATCTTTTAAAAGAGCTAGTTTTTCTTTTAATACGGTTGTTTTACCATCTTTTCCCAAAAGCTCGATGCGGACGGTCATTGCTTCTGGTACTGTCACCGATTTTTCATTGCCATAAAAATCACCCTCTGTCATATATGAAACATGTGAAGCAGAATCACTGGTCCATTTTCCCATACGATGTGGATTTTTACGGGCATACTCTTTCACACATAAAGGAGCACGTCTGTCTGAATTTCCTTCACGAAGAACAGGGTTAACCGCACTTCCAAGGACTTTGGCATAACGCGTTTTGGTCTCTTTTTCAGCTTCATTGGAAGGATTTTCTGGGTAATTAGGAACATTATAACCTTTGCCTTGAAGCTCTTTAATCGCTGCTTGAAGTTGTGGCAATGATGCACTCACATTGGGAAGTTTGATGATATTGGCTTCTGGCTGATTAGCAAGTTTGCCCAAATACGTTAAATCGTCATTCACTTTTTGTGCTGCTGTTAGGTTTTCAGGAAAATTTGCCAAAATACGACCTGCTAACGAGATATCTCTGATTTCGATCTCAATATTAGAACTTGCCGTAAATGCCTGAATAATCGGCAACAAAGAGTACGTCGCAAGAGCGGGAGCTTCATCGACTTTCGTATAGATGATTTTACTTGTTGGTTGAACCATAATTACCCCTTTTTTTTAACTAGATTTTGTTAATGCTACCAGTTTCTTTATTTTGCTTTATTAAATTTACGTCATTAATTTTTTATATTTTCCAAATGTGCCTCATAGGTCTGTGAAAAAGTATGCGTACCATTTTTATTTTTCACAAAATAGAGATAATTGGTCTGTTTTGGAAAAATGGCGGCAAAAATAGCCTCTTTGCTCACGCTACACACAGGATTGGGCGGTAAACCTTTGTACATGTACGTATTATACGGCGAAGTATCTTCGCGAATGCGCTGTGGTGTAATTTTAATATGAGAATACTGCCCATAATTGAGTGTACCATCCATCTGAAGCTTCATATCTTTTTTGAGACGATTGTAGATAACCGATGAAACCAAAGGCATCTCTTCCGCATTTGCCGCCTCTTTTTGAATAATGGAAGCAATGACAAGAAACTTTTGCCATTTTGTTTCATTAAATTCGCCAAAGATTTTTTCGAAAACATCTTTATGGTACTTTTTTGCATTGGCAAGTAAAAAATGCACCATATTTTTTTCATTAATTCCTACAGGAATATAATACGTATCAGGTACTAAAAAGCCCTCTACATAAGGTGTTGCAGAAGCATATTCTTGCATCAATTTTTCATAAGAGAGATCAAATGCAAGTGCAATTTGTACAAATAAAAGCTCTTTGGTCTCACCTGGAATATACGTAACGACCTTTAAAGGCGCTTTAGCGTGTGAAAGTTTGTAAAGAAAATCGCCGCGTGTCAGAGGACTTGGATTGATACTCACCCAACCTGATTGGGGTTTACCAATGATATACAGAAGATATTTATCGACTTTATCATGCAGGTCAAAATTTTTATCAACCATATATGATATAATTTGCCCTATTGAGCCTTGTGGCACAAAAGCAACTGAGCTAGAAGTCATGGGTCTGGACAAGTGAAAGAGAAGTGAATATATGATTATTAAAGCAACATCACACACCATTAGGAATATCTGGATACTTTTACTATTCATAGTTCTTTCTGTCGTAGCATTAATTGGCACCTTAGTAAATGGCATTTCGATCGATAATCTAACATTACCAACGTTAAAAGTTGATCAATTATATATCAAACTAGATAAAAAATTGATTGTGAAGATCCAAACCCTCGAAATCAAGAAACAAACACAAAACTCTACGTCTTTGGAAGAGAGTGCAGAAATTATTAAAAACTTTCCGTATCTTGATCAATTTTTTAGCCAAATTATCATCGATAATTTGATCTATGATAACGAAAAAATTAAACTACGTTATGAACAAAACACGTTTATTCTTGATAGTCAACATCTGAGTGTTAATCTTATTATTACTCCTGTTGAAAAGTGGAGTTTGGACATTGAGATTCAAGAAGCATATCTCAAAGATTTAGCGTTACATGTAAAGGGAAAAACCAAAATAAATCTTAAGGAGAAGCGCTACTCTTTTGAAGGAGATTTTGAGACATTTGGACTCAAAGGTACGGCGATTCTTGATCTTAAAGATAAGCTTTTAACCTATCATCTTCAAAGTGAAACGTTTAACAATCAAAATCTCAAAGATCTTATGGATTTTATTGTATCTCAGGTTGAACTTGACCAAATTGCAAAAGACTGGATCGATAAAAATATCGTGGGTCAAGAGTATATTCTTCATTTTTTTGAAGGTAAATTCAATATTGAAACACTGGATTATTTTCCACAATCCATGCATGGAAGTGCAACAGTTAAAGATGCTGTCGTTAGCTTTGAGCCAAGCGTTCCAGCGGCGCATGTTAAAGAGATTGGCATTGAATTTAAAAATGATAAGCTTATTTTTGACATTAAAGAACCAACATATGAGCAAAAAACAATTGATAAAGCAGATGTTTATATTTATAACCTCATTGCAAAAGGGACAGGTATCGTAGTTGATCTTACGGCTACATCGAAGCTTGATGCACCAATACATAAAATTTTACATGCTTTCAAAATTGATGTCCCAATCACACAGACTTCCGGTAAAACAGATGCACATGTGAGGCTTGATATTAAATTTCTTCCCTATGACATCAATGCGACAGGTACTTTCAAACTCTCTCCAAGCAACTTTATCTTAAGTGGCGTTCCCATGTCTACAAAATCAGGAGAAGTCAAACTGGATAATTTTGCCATTACGCTTGATCATACCAATATGCGTTATAAAAATCTTTTTGATATTAATGCAACAGGTCTTTTTGATACGAAGAAAAACCGATACGATGGATCTATTGATATTAATTCGCTCCTTCTTGATTTTAGTGGCACAAAGCTTTTATCAATCACCAATCTTATCAATCAAAAGGCCTCTTTTGCTATTGAAAACAACACAACACAAATGCTTTTACCCGATCTTAATACCACTATTGTATTTGAAAAAGACAATAATCAATTCATTGTCAATGATCTTTCTAAGCTAAAAGACTCTTCTCCATTTATGCAAAGTAGTTCACTTAATCAAGGGTCAGTAACACTCAAAACAAAAGACTTTGAAAACTTTGATGCCAAAATCAATCTTCATAATGTTTCAACACCTCTTTTAGATAACCGTGAGCCTGTACGTGATTTTGAAATTGCCTTGCAAACCAATACTAAAACGCTTGATGCCAGTACAACGAACAATAAACTCTCACTCCATTTTGACAAAGAGCTGACGTTACATGTAAAAGATCTCAATATCTCGCTACCCCATGGAGATGACCCGCTTGATATACCGATTAAAACCACCGTCTTTGGCGAAAACTCCTCCTTAATCGATATGGATAACAATAGAACGGTTCTGAGTGAGCGCTATACTATGTCACTGTACAAAGATCGAGTTCGCCTTAATTCAAAACGTGGTAAATCTTCTTTTGAATATGAAGAAAAAAAGGGAAGCTTTACGATACAAGCGACGGCTATGGATTCCGATGCAGCTAATGCCCTTTTGAATCGATCCTATTTTCATCAAGGTGATTTCTCACTCACGATTGAAGGCAAAGATAGTAACACCATGCAAGGTACATTGATCATGCATAAAACATTTATTAAAGATCTTAAATTTTTCAATAATCTGATGGCTACGATCAAT
>JAVHRG010000040.1:0-5752 GCA_036171535.1 Sulfurospirillum sp.
TTATCCGTATCAGAATTTTTATGAGATTATGGAAGCGAATGTTAAAAATGCTCCTAAAAAAGCAGCTATTTTTATAGATAACCGTAAAGTTACGTATTTAAAGCTAAAGCAAAATATCGATACATTTGCACGTTTTTTGGAATTTAGCGGGATTAAAAGCGGAGAAAGAGTTGCCATGATTGTTGGCAACTCTGAAGAGTTTGTTGTCTCTTTGTTTGCAATTACGAAAATTGGAGCCATTGCCGTACCGCTAAATACTTTTTTGAAAAAAGAGGAATTTGAGTATATCCTTAATGATTGTGGCGCACGTATGCTTATCTCATCAGCATCTTTTGCAAATGAGACAAAAAATTTGCTCAATACAACAAAAATCGAAAAAATTGTTTGGACAGATAAATATCCTTATTTAGATGAGCAAAATTATAGCTTCACAGAAATCGATGCAAACCTAGAAAATCATGAACGTTTACTAAAACGACCACGCTTAGATGATCTTGCTTGTATTGTGTATACTTCAGGCACAACGGGTAAACCTAAAGGAGCCATGCTCTCTTATCGGAATTTATTTTCCAACGCTATTGCTGGGTCTATTTCGTTTCAAATTACGGAAAAAGATCGCTTCATTGTTTTTTTACCGATGTTTCACTCATTTACGCTTTCTATTATGGTTCTTTTGCCTATGTTTACTTGTTCAAGTATTGTCATTGTGCGCTCCGTTTTCCCTTTTGCAAATGTTCTTAAACAGACCCTGCTTAAGCAAGTGACCATCTTTTTGGGCGTACCAACACTTTATAATGCGCTTTTAAAAGCAAAGATACCATGGTATTTTATGTGGTTTAATAAAGTGCGTATTTTTATATCTGGTAGCGCACCACTGAGTGAACAATCACTTCATGATTTTAACGCAAAATTTAAAAAAGCTAAACTTTTAGAAGGCTATGGATTAAGCGAGTGTTCACCCGCTGTTTGTGTCAATCGACTTGATCAACAAAAACCACTTTCCGTTGGCTTGCCACTTCCTAGTTATGAAGTAAAAATTGTTAATGAAGAGATGATGGAAGTTGGAACGGGGGAGGTAGGTGAGATTATGGTCAAGGGAGATTGTGTCATGCATGGCTATCTTAACCAAGCAGATTCAACGGATGAAACAATCATGAATGGTTGGTTGCTCACAGGCGATTTGGGTAAAAAAGATGAAGATGGTTTTATTTACATTGTGGATCGTAAAAAAGACCTCATTATTTCCAAAGGAATTAATATCTACCCACGAGAAATAGAAGAGGTTATTCATAAATATGAAGGTGTTGATTCAGTTGCTGTTATTGGAGTCAAAGATGAAACTAAAGATGAAGATGTCTTAGCGTTTATTCAACCCAAAGAGGGTATCGAGCTCCATGAAATGGAATTACGTCAATATCTTAAGCAACATTTGGCAAATTTCAAGTTGCCAAAGCATATTTACTTTGTGGAGGAGCTTCCGAAGAATGCAACAGGTAAAGTTCTCAAGCGTGTATTAAAGGAAAAAGTGCAGGCTGGTGGAATATTAAGTAAAAAATAGAGATTAACTTTTTAATAAAAGGGTTATTTTATCATCATCTTGTCATTATAAGCTATACTATAATTTTTTATTTGGAATTAAAGGTTTGTATTGCAGTATTTGGTAGATTTTTTAGAGAGTAAAACGGTTCAAACATCAAAAATTTATGAGCATCTTAAATGTTCCATTGACGAAGCAAAATTTTTGCAAATGATGACCAAAGAGTATGTCTTGGGTTCTGTAGAAATGGGCGTTGCTGATGGTCTTATTAAACTTTTCGGTGATAAAAACTATGCTCATTTACAACAACTTTCCCTTGTTAAAGACATCATTGAGCAAGGCTGGATTATTCAAAATAGCTTTTTAACTTCGAAGATTATGGATGTCTCAAATTTAGAACTTTTAAACAGCACCGTCACTCTGAGCTCTGCTTTTTTAAAGCTATTAGAGGAAGGAACACTGGAAGTAGTGTTACCAGATGTTACGCCCTATGAAGATCATCTTGAATATTTAAAAGATCAATTTTTTCGTATTGAACTCTATCAAAAACTTAGTCAAACAAAGCACAACGCTACGGAGAATTCACCCAGTATTGGTCGCCTTAAAAATAAACTTGAGCTTTTAGAGAGTCGTATTGTTGAGCGTATAAAAGTAACACAAAATGAGATCATTGTTGAGACAATTTTTAAAGAAAATGAGTTGAATGCCAAAGAGCAGCTTGTTTTCCTAGCACTTCTAAAAGAGGAGTATGCTGGGGAGTTTGAGAGTTTACGCGATATGAATACACTCATTAGCCTCATCAGTGTGGATGATTACGAAAAAATTAAAAATCGCTCACTTCTTGAAGAGGGCTCAAAACTCATCGAAAATCTCATTATTGATTACGATGAAATGCTCAGCACTTTTGGTGGCGTGACCCGAAGCTTTTTTATTAGCGAAGAGATTTTACAAAAGATTATGCATCCGAATAAAGAGAAAAAAAGCAAGAAAATCAAACTTGATATGCTTATTGGTGAGCAAGAACTTTTTGAGTTGATTGATCCTAAGACCAATTTAGATGATGTGATCTTGCATCCAAAAACCAAAGAGGTCCTTGATAATTTACTGAAACAAATTGATAAGAATGTGGTGAAGTTACTTCGTGAATGGGGCATCAAAGAGCGACGCAGTGGTATTGATGCCAAAATTATTCTCTACGGCCCTCCGGGGACGGGTAAGACAATGACGGCTTTGTCGTTAGCCAAGTCGATGAAAAAAAGAGTGCTTAGTTTTGATTGTTCTAAAATTCTTTCCAAATATGTGGGCGAGAGTGAAAAAAATGTACGTAGTATCTTTGATACCTATAAAGAATTATGTAAAAAGACGAAAAGTGAGCCATTATTGCTTCTCAATGAAGCCGATCAATTCTTAAGTGCACGTTCAACCGATAGTGGAGCCAGTGCGGATAAAATGCACAATCAGATGCAAAACATTTTTTTAGAGCAGATTGAGCGTTTCGATGGACTACTTATTGCAACGACAAATCTTTTAGAGACGATCGATCCCGCATTTTCAAGGCGGTTTGACTATAAAATCGCTTTTGAAAAGCCTGATTTGAAACAGCGAATAGAGCTTTGGAAAAAACTTTTACCTGAGAATGCTACCTATGAAGAAGGATTGGATATTGAAAAACTCGCTTCGTATCCACTTACGGGTGGCCAGATTAAAGTGGTACTTAAAAATACAGCGTTAAAAGTAGCTACCAAAGCGAAGCCTTTGTTTACCTTTGAAGATTTTAAACTTGCCATTGATCGTGAAACTAAAGGCGCTTTTGGCGATGCTAAATCCGTTGGATTTATGAATTAAAGGCAAAAACAAGCCTTTTTGAGTGTTTACATGTAAATATTCAGATGGATTTGTTGTGAAATGATGATTCTGTCTCAGTATAGAGCACCTAGTATTTAATGTAGCTTTTTCGCAGGAACTACGTTTTGAGCTTTGCTCAAATAGCGTGATAAAATGAATGAAGGAATGATAATGACACCTTTGTCGCATATGGATTTCGTCCATCCTTATTTTGGAGCTTTCTTTCTCCTTGTTTTTGGTGCCGTTGCTTTTTATGGCATAACCGTATTGGCACGCTCGATCAGTCGCAAGATGGCACGACTGGATACCGAAAAACTCAAACTCAGCATTTATGAGTGTGGTCCAGAAGTGACCAAACAACCCAATAAAATTTCTGCGCACTTTTACCTTTTTGCACTCTTATTTATTTTGTTTGATGTTGAAATTATCTTTATGTTCCCATGGGCTGTTGATTTTAAAGTTCTGGGAATGTTTGGTTTTGTCGAGATGATTTTATTTGTGATTGTTTTAACCATTGGTTTTGTATACGCATGGAAAAAAGGAGCGCTCGAATGGCACAGCATAAGATAAATTACCTTCAAGAAGCAGGGCTTCCTGTGGCACTCACCACGGTAGATAAGCTCGTTCAGTGGGGTAGAAGTAACTCGTTGTGGCCACTCACGTATGGACTTGCTTGTTGTGCGATCGAGATGATGGCAACAGGTGCAAGTCGTTATGACTTTGACCGTTTTGGAACGATTTTTAGAGCGAGTCCTAGACAAGCGGATGTTCTTGTGATTGCCGGAACGTTGACCAAAAAACACGCCCCGTTTATGCGTCGTCTTTACGATCAAATGCCTGATCCAAAGTGGGTGATTAGCATGGGAAGCTGTGCCAATACTGGGGGTATGTTCAACACCTACGCTACCGTACAAGGGGCTGATCGTATCGTTCCTGTAGATATTTATCTTCCAGGCTGTGCTCCACGTCCTGAAACCCTTCAATATGCACTCATGCTTCTACAAAAGAAAATTCGAACTGAAAAAGCATCACGCAGATTAGAACCTAAAAGGTTGGTATGATGAGAAGTTACAGTAATAAACAAAACGTTCAAAAAAAGCCTTATTACAGCGACCGTTACTTCGTTGCACCACAAATACCTAAAGAAGCGGTTGAAAGTGACGAAGTTTTTACCAATGATTTAGCCGTTTTAAAAGCAAAATTTGAAATTAAAGAGGCGTATATTCAAAGAGGGCAGTTAGTTGTTTATATTGATCCTAAAGATAACGTTGAGGTTCTAAAAACACTTCGAGACGAACTCTCGTATAACTTTTTAAGCGAACATAGTGCAATTGATTGGTTAGCAAAAAGGGGAGAATTTGAAATTTTTTACCAAATGCTTTCAACCTCTAAGCGCAAGCGCCTACGTGTGAAATGTTTCATCAAAGAAAAAGAGGTTCTTAAAAGTGTCATCAGTCTCTATGCGAGTGCAAACTGGGCAGAGCGCGAGATGTACGATATGTTTGGCATTATCATCAGTGGGCATCCTTATATGAAACGACTTTTAATGCCCGATGATTGGTTTGATCATCCGCTTCGCAAAACCTATCCATTGCATGGTGATGAAGTGGCTCAATGGTATGAGATCGATAAAATTTTTGGTAAAGAGTACCGTGATATTATAGGGCCAGAAGAGCGCGATAGTGCGCGCATTGATGTCAATGATACCTATCGTTTTGCTCATATAAACCACGAAGTTCCATTTGGTGCTGAGCCAAGTAGCGAAAAAACAGTAACCGATTACCAAGAAGAAGGTGGCGTATTTATCGTGAAAAAACTCAAAAAAGAAGATGCTAAAATCGTGAAAGAGAGATACTAATCATGCAAAAGGTCAACAGACTTAAACCCTTTTTTGAAAATGTGGTCTTTGAGCGTGAAGACAACCACATGATCGTAAACTTTGGACCACAGCATCCAAGTTCTCATGGACAGTTACGTTTGATTTTAGAACTGGATGGTGAAAAAGTTTCAAAAGCAACCCCTGATATTGGCTATTTGCATCGTGGTATGGAAAAGATGGCGGAGAACATGATCTACAATGAGTTCTTGCCAACCACCGATAGGATGGATTACATCGCTGCGAGCGCAAACAACTATGGTTTTGCTTTAGCGGTAGAGACGCTCATCGGTCTTGAAGTTCCAAGACGTGCTAAAGTGATTCGTATGATGCTTTTAGAGCTTAATCGTATCTCTTCACACCTTTTCTGGCTTGCAACGCACGCACTTGATGTTGGGGCAATGACCATTTTCCTTTATGCTTTTAGAGAAAGAGAATATACACTTGATTTGATTGAAGATTATTGTGGTGCACGCTTGACGCACTCTTCCGTG
>JAVHRG010000041.1:0-5736 GCA_036171535.1 Sulfurospirillum sp.
ATTACTGACTCTAAAAATTCAAGTTCTAGTACAGTACAAGCTCCTACAAACTTGTTAGATGAAAATTTAAAATATATATCTGCAAATGAAAATTTATTATACACCATCTATAAATATTTTATGTATTATAATTGTTTTATTGAAAAAGAGACATCACTGTTAGAACAAATCAATAACTTCGTTGAAAGCGGCATTTTACTCGAAGAATAAATTCTTTCATTCTGAAATATTTTCAATCCCCCTTCTATCACTTTGCTATCATACCCGCATAAATCAACATTGAGGTGCAAAATGGTTCTTGGCAAATGTCCTTATTGCGGTGGAGCGGTGGTATCTCAAAAGCTTACCATTCAAGGTCAAAAGGTCAATCTTTACAGTTGTGAGCATGCGAAAAAAGAGCGGGATATTAACGATGATTATGTTTTTAGCAGCGATGCAACGTGTCGGTTTCGGGTTTACTCTAACACGTTTTTACGCTGGAACAAACGCAGTTTGAGCGAATATGAGATGAAACAGCTTTTAAAAGAGGGGCAAGTTGCGGTGCGTTTGCATGGACGAAAAGGAACAAGTGAATATTTTAAGTATGTCATTCCCGACCCCGAATACGGTGTGAGTATTTTATGGGATACTGAGGTTGCGTAAGCTTTACATGTAAAGATTTATTTGAGAATGTGAGGGGATGGCATATCGATAAAATAGCCCTGAGAATAGTCGATGCCAAGCTGTTTGACCATGGAAAGAACCGTACTAGAGTGAACAAACTCCGCAACGGTTTTAATGCCCAATTTTTTGGAAAAGTCCACGATCGTCTCAACAATAATCTGAGCGTTTTTATCTTGGTCGATGTCTTTGATGAGACTGCCATCTATTTTAATAAAATCGGGACTTAGTTTGGTGATGTAAGAGAAGTTGGAAAAGCCACTCCCAAAATCATCAATCGCCACTTTAGCACCATAGCGTTTGATCTCATTAAAAAAGTGAACCACTTTGTTAAAGTCGTTCACTTTTTCTGATTCTAAAAGCTCAAATGTGACTCTATGTCCCATATTGGAATCACGTAATTTACAGATAATGAAGTCGCAAATATCTTGGTTAATGATGTCCTCGAACGAGAGATTAATACTAAAATCATACGCATGGGACTCAAAAACTTGAAAACTCTTATCGATGATGGTCATTGTAATCTTGTCGTACACTTTAATCATCTTTGCAACAGGGATGAAATTGTGTGGCGAATGAATGGCTCCATCTTCATCTACCAGACGTGAGAGCGCTTCAAACTTAATAATTTCATTGGTCTTGTTGTCAATGATAGGTTGAAAATAAGGCACAATCCCTGAATAATCAACAATGGCTTTACGCACTTTCGTTGCATATTTGAGGTTGCTCTCATACTCTTGCGAAAAATTCATCGTATCTTCGTATATCCAAAACTTTAACTGCTCTTTTTTGGCATATTTGAGTGCCATATTTACTTTGGAAAAAATGTCATCGCTTGTAAAACTTGCACTAGAAGAGAGTGTACAGTCCACATAAATTTCGGTTTGCGCATAAGCATATTTTAGATGGGTCAGTTGTTTAGAAAGATGGGTAATATAATTTTTTAGCAGATAAAAGCTCATTCGCTTACGCACCAAAATGGCAAATTCATCACCAGCAATGCGGTAAACAGAGACTTCGTCAAGTTCCGTTTTTAAACTCTTTGCGAAGGACTCTAAAATAAAATCGCCCACAACAAAGCCATAAAAATCGTTCAGTAATTTAAAGTTGTCAATGTTTGCAATAATAAGGGTGAAGTCACTTCCTTCTTCAAGGTCGTGCCGTAGCTGATAGAGGTTTGGAAGGCGTGTCAGTGAGTCTGTGTAAAACTGCTCAACAAGATTTTTTTGCACTCGGAGGAGTTCTTGTGTAAGAAATTTGATCTTTTCTTGTTGTTCTTGATCGTTGTTCACACTACTTCCCATACAAAGCCCTTTTTTAAAAACTCGTGTTAGTGCAATAGAGTTATTGTACCCAAAAGATGACAAAATGATGACAAAATTATGAAATTGCTTTGTATTTTTCCTATCTAAAAAGTTGTTACTCATGTCAGATTGAGGCTACTTTTGATACAATCATTTTAAGACTGACAACGGAGGAAAAGATGATGATACGAATATTTTTAAGCCTCATTATGGCGCTTAGTACCTATGGTGCGCAAAAATCTCAAGATATCGAAATTCCACGGACTGCCTATAAAGACATCTACAAATACTATCTACTGGAAGCGGGTAAACAAGCAACAGTGAATTATGTTGTCTTGAGACGTCAAAGCTTTGACACGATTTTATATATTAAAGCAGAAATCAATTGCCCTTCACGATACTTCAGACAAATTGGTTATAACGCAAGGTCACCTCGGGATATTCCAGCCAATAGTCTCACAGAATGGTATAAACCTACGATTGGTACCATTGAGTCGGATATTGTCACGTATGTGTGCCGTTAACTCATCAATTGTTCAAGTAAAGGCTTCATCTGAGCATAGTCCTCTCGTTTGCTAAACGCTTGCATCAGTTGAAGTTTAAGACCACTTGCTTGCGTGTCAAAAAAATCAGATGAGCTTACTGAACCCAGAAGATCAAGTCCATTAACGCCAAGAGTATTCATCGCTTCCCAGACTTCGGGGGAACTCAATGCTTTATTATTATCTTCTTTGACAAGTTTGGTTAACCATGAACTGTCCTCATTGTTAGCTCCCGTAGAATCATAGTGCAACAAAAAGTCTTCAAAGCTTCCTTTATCGCCTTTAACTGAATTGTAAAGCCCATAACTGATACCGGCATACGGATCAATTCGAAATAGTCTACTATCCATGGCTAACTCCTTTTACATGTAAAGATACAAGCAAAAAACATACCTCTATTTTGAAAGTATCTCTCCTAGAAATTCGACCAATCTTCGCCATGATTTTTTATCGGCATCTTCCCTGTAACGATCGGTTCCAAAAACAGTAAAGGCATGAGGTGCACCGCTATAGGTGATCATTTCATGTTTAAGTCCCTTTTTTTCAAGCTCTTTCGCCAATCCTGCAAATTCATCTAGGCTGACACTTTCATCGGCTGAGCCATGCAAAACTAAAATAAACCCTTTTGTTTTCATATAATCTTCACCTGCTGGTGTTGCTAATCCACCATGAAAAACAGCAAAACCTTTAAGAGGTGTTCCCATACGTGCCATCTCCAAAAGTGCCGCACCGCCAAAACAGTAACCAATGCCTATAGCATTTGAAACGTTTGCACCCTCTTTTTTAGCCGCTTGATAACCTGCATCAAGGAGTTTACGCATTTTTGCTCGATCGTTATAAAGTGCATTGGTTAAAGCTTTTTTTTCTTCAAGGGTAACAGGTTTAACGCCCTGTCCAAAAAGGTCTATGGCAAAAGCGCCATACCCAAGAGCATTAAGCATCTTTGCGCGTGTCATTTCGTATTCATTCAATCCATCCCAATCGTGTATGATAAAGACCAACGGTGCTTCATCCGAAGGCGTGGTATAGTAACCCTCGTACGTTTTGCCATCGACGACATATGTGACAAACCCCTCTTTGGCAAAGGAAAGTGTTGCACATATAAAGAGCATAAAAAGTGCTACAAATGTTTTCATTTTTTCTCCTTATAAATTTAAGACATTCTATTCTAAATCAGCTTACTTCAACTCCTACATAGCTGTTGCAATTAACGCTTATTTTTAAGATTGTAACATCTTTGTAACTCTTCTTGTCTACGATTATGCTATCAAAAACTTTATTGGAGGCTTTCGTGAAATCGCTTAAAACACTCTGTGTATCTCTCTCTTTGGTTGCATCAAGTTTATGTGCACAATCCAGCGTTGAATTTATAGGCATGAATGCGCCTAGCACTCCTGAACAGATGGCAAAAGCTTACTCGGAAGCCAAAGTCATCATTCATACACAAAGTGGTGGAAAGATTGAAAGATCACTTTCATACCAAACACTTTTTGGCGTCAAAGACAAAGTGGGAACCAATAAAAATCCAGCAGGACAGCTCTACACCGCTTCAATGAAACCTTTGCTTGATCCTTTTGGAAAACCACTCATTGCTGAAACACCCGATAGCAACTCTCTTTTAAATGTGGATGGCTCCCTCTATCTCGTAACGCATTATGAGTATGACTGGATTTTAAGCGATGGCTCTTCGGCTGAAAAGACCGATGTTTGGCACGAACGTGCACCCATGAGCATGACACTTACATCTATTAAGCAAGATGTCAAAGATGGAAAACTTAAAGCGGTTGATCAATACCCGATTGACTTCTCCAAAGTAGGCGGTATTTGGATTCCCTGTGCAGGCTCGCAAACCCCTTGGAATACGCACTTAGGAACCGAGGAAGATTATGATCTTTTCTTCACCGCTTCCAGTGGCAAGGAGTTCAAAAAAGCGCAAAAAGGCTTAAAAGCGATGAGCGAACTTTATTTTGAAGGCAAAAAAGAGGCGAATCCTTACGATTATGGTCACATCACCGAAGTGGCTGTCGATAAAAATAGCAAAACCAATGTCACCAAACATTTTGCGATGGGTCGAGGCACATGGGAGATGGCAAAAATTATGAGCGATGGTAAAACCGCTTTTTTTGGCGATGATGGCACCAATGTCGGTCTGTTTATGTACATAGGTGATGCCAAAGGCGACTTAGATAATGGATCTATGTACGCGGCAAAATGGCATCAAACCAATGAAGATGGAGCCAAAGATGGCGGTCAAGCAACGCTTTCATGGATCAAATTAGGACATGCCTCCACTAATGAAGTGATGGAGTGGAAAGACAAATACACCTTTAACGATATTTTTGAAGCGTATGCTCCTGCCAGTTTTGATGCAAGTAAACACGAAGGGTTTAAAGCCATCAAAGCAGGTCATTCGGACATCGAATACCTCAAACTCAAACCGGGCATGGAAAAAGTAGCTGCCTTTTTAGAGACTAGACGTTACGCCGCGTATCTTGGTGCGACGACTGAGTTTAACAAAATGGAAGGTGTTGCCTTTAACCCAGAAGATAAAAAAATCTACATCGCAATGTCCTACATTGAAAAAGGGATGGCCAAAGACAGTACCTTTGCCAACGATGACATTAAAGTTGCGAAAAATCGTTGCGGTGGTACGTATGAAATCGCACTTGCAAGCAATGTCAACGATAGCAATAACGAGCCAATCCTCAGTGATTTTGTTCCCGTCTCCATGCATGTACCAAGCATGCTTTTAGGAGAAGAGATGGCAACGGATAAAGATGGCAATACCTGTGTCGTTGATAAAATCGCCAATACCGATAACCTCTTCTATTCCTCACGCGCGCGTACCCTTTTCATCGGTGAAGACAGTGGCGCACATGTCAACAACTATCTTTGGGCGTATAACATTGACACTAAAAAACTTTCTCGTATCCTTTCCATTCCAGCGGGTGCGGAGTCTACAGGGCTTCAAGTCGTTGAAAACCTCAATGGATATGCCTATATCATGAGCAATGCGCAACATCAAGCGGATTTCACCAAAACAACCAGTAAAGAACTTCAACAAAAATTGACACCGCTGATCGACAAATTTCAAGCGCCTATCGGATATATCTATGGCATCCCAGGGCTTTAATCGCCTCATCTCTCTGCTCTGCCTTAGCCCTATTCTGGGCTTTGGTGGCACTTTGATGGGTGAATTTATCAGCCGTAAGACGCTCAGTAATCCTTAC